>CALXKA010000011.1 GCA_944388765.1 uncultured Clostridia bacterium | reverse complement strand
GTTCCACCTTCTGCACTTACATATTCTAATAAATTATTATCATATGCTATATCAAATGTATATGCTCCTAAATCTGTTCCGAAATTTATCGTTAATGTAATTGTTTCTCCTGGATGTACAGTTGATTTATTTGTATCTATTGTTACTGAGTTTAATGGCACTGATTGTGCTTGTACTTCTCCAATAAATATGGTCATTGATAATATTGATATTATCATTATTATACCTAATATTTTTTTCACTTTTTTTCCTCCTTTTTTATTTTTTTATATTTTTATTATGCGGAGTTTTTTTTATTTTATTTGTTTTTTTATTGGAATTTTTTTCTAAAAATATGAATATCTTTTGCATAAAAAAACATCTTTCAAAGTTTATTTTGAAAAATGTTTTCTTTTTTTATATTTATTTAAAATACTTCTTTTAAGCTCTACCTTTAAGTCCTTCTTTTAGTTCAGGATTATCAGTTAGTATTTTTTCTACTATGTTTTCTTGCATTTCAAATGGTATTACATATCCTTCTAGTGAATTTGCTTTTTCTTTTAGTAATTGATTTTCTTGATTTACATATATTTTAGATTTTCCTTTTCCATTTTTTGCTTCTTGTACTAAATTTGATACAGGTGAGTTTCCATCAAATGCAATTACTACTGATTTTCTTCTTTCAAATATTTCATAATTGAAACTCTTATATATTCCTAATTCTTCTGTTTCCGGTGAAATGCAAATTCCATCTACATTTTCATCTAATAGTCTATTTTTTACTTTTTCTGTAACCATTTTAGGAACTATTGCATCTATTTCAAATTTTTTGTTAAGTTCTTTTGATATATCAATTATCGCTTTCTCATACCCTTGCATTTTGTGTCCAATTACAAAATATATGCTGTTATTATCCACATTTTTTATTAATTCTCTTAATATTTTTATTCCCTCTTGTGTTGGTACAGTTTCTCTTCCTTTTGTATTAAAACTTCCTCCTGCAATTATTACTGGAACTTTATCTGTTGGAAGATCTTTAATTTTTTGTTTTAATTCTCTTTTAGTTTCTAAATTGTTTGTAAGTCTTAATTCTTCTAAATCTTCTGTCTCTTTTATGTTTTTTTCTTCCAGTTCTATAACTGCTTGTTTTATGGTTTTATTTCCTAAAAATTCTTTAAACTTTTTGTCTTTTTCTTTAAAATATTTTTCACTTTTTTCAATTACTTCATCTTCTACTTGTCTCATTTTAGCAAAATCTTCATCTGTCAATCCTAATAAATTGTGCAATGCTAACTGTTCATCAAAAGTGTCTGTTCCATACATTCCACATCCATCTGTTCCTTGCACGCATTTTATTTCATTTTTTAAAAAAGTTTTTATTGGATGATTTGTTAAATCGCTTAAATTGTTTAATCTTATATTTGATGTTAATTGAAATTCTATGATTACTCCATTTTCTTTTATTAAATTCATTAATTCCTTTCCCGCTTTTGTTGTTAGATTTTCAGTATATAGCCCATGTCCAATTCTTACTTGTGGCATTTTTTGATTTTTTTCTAACGCTTCTTTTACACATAATATAGACTTTCTAACATTATCTCTTAGACTATCATTTTCTCCTGCATGTATTCTTATTGTAAAGTTATTATCTTCATTATTAACATATTTTACAATTTCTTTAATTACTGGTTTTAAATCAGATATGTCATTTATTTCTTCTCCTATAAAATCACTTCCAACAACATATGGGCTTTTAGCTACTGCTTTTAGTAAGTTTATATTTTCTTTTAGATATGTACTACTTGTTGTTTGATCTTTTATAATTGTTAGAGGTATTCTTCTAATAGCAAATAAAAATCTTATTTTTACTCCTGTTTCTTTTTCTATTTGAGGAAAGATTTGATGTACTTCTTCTAATAATTTTACTGCTCTTTGGCTATTTTTTGAAAGGTCTGTATCTGCAATTTCTACATATTTAATTCCTTGCTTTTGATATTCTCTTGCAATCCATAAAAATTTATCTTGTCTTAAAGTGTTATTTTTATATGGACTTGTTTCTTTTTTATCTTCTAACATTTTAAATACTATTTCTTTTATATCTTTTTCTGGTATTTTGTTTATTAATTCTTCTTTTAATTCTATTTTTTCCTTTTCTTCTGTTTCTATTCCTTTTGCAAATATATATCTATATAAATATGATTTTTCTAAATTCGTAAAAACTGCTTGACCGTCTTTCATTATTGCTAAACTTGTTCTTATTTTTTCAATATTATATTGTGCATTTTCATTATTTAATATAAAATCTGCAAAATTTATAAATGTATTGTCATCTATTTTTCTTATTAAATATTTTCCTTTAAGTTCTGAGTTTTCAAATTGTTTCTCTATTTTTTCTCTTTGCTTATATATTTTCTCTTCTTGTCTTTTTGTTAATTTTAAATTTATTTTTTTTATGTAATATAAAGGATATTTAATTTGATGTACTATTCCTAATGCAATTAAACAGTCTGGTGATAAGTTTGCATTCATGTGTGTATGTAAATCTGTTCTAAATTTTGATTTTTTCAGTATATATGTTTTTACAATACTTTTTTCTATTGGTAATTTATAATTTTTTGTTTGTGACATTAAAGTTTTTATAATTGCTGGAATTTTTGCTTTTATTTCTATTTTATCTTCATATATATTTGCAATTTTAATTCCACCTAATCTAAAAATATATACTTCTTCATTATCTCCATTTATACTTGCTGGTATTGTTCCTTTAATTATTTTCATGTCTTTTTCATTTTTTATTGTTTCTACATTACATATTTTTGCAAGATTTGTTATTAAGTTTCCTGTGTTATGGTTTGGAGTTTCTAAAATATATGTGATTTCATCAGTATTTGATTTATATAAATTTATAATGATGTCTTTTTCTTTGTCTAGATAAAACTTATTAAAATAAACTAAATTTTCCATTATATTTAAAACCTCCATTTTAAAATGTTATCTTCTATTGTAACATGAAAAGGGAAATTTATCAATATTTTATGTAAATTTATTTTGAGATTTTTTAGACAAAAAGTATGTTTATTCTTTATTAGTTAAAGTACTAGAATATATATATAATTTATCATAACTTTATTGGTTATATATTTTGCGCAATTTGTTTTTGATTAATCCTACTTCTTCTGAATTAATATTTTTTTATTTGTCATTCTATCGTTTAAAGTTAGTTTTGCGTTTTTATTTAAGTATCAAAAAGCGAATATTTAAATAAGTATTCGCTTTTTTCTATATATTCAATTATTAATAAATTATCCCGTTTTGATTTTTATATTCTTCAAATGTTTTTATGCATTCATCTCTATCCATTTCTTCTAGATTTATTAAATCTTTGTTATTTCCTTTTAAATATTCATAAATCATATTATCTCTAAAACCAATTTCTCCTGCATCTTTTTTTGTACATCCATAATATACCTTTTTAATATTTGACCAAATAATTGCAGATAAACACATTGGACATGGTTCACATGATGTATATAATATATATTCAGATAAATCATATGTGTTTAACTTCTTACAAGCTTCTCTAATTGCTACAATTTCTGCATGTGCTGTTGGATCATTGTTTTTTAGAACTCTATTATTTCCATTTGCTATTATATTTCCTTCTTTATCTGTTATTACTGCTCCAAATGGTCCTCCTTCATTATTTTTTATTCCTTTTTTAGCGTTTTCTTTTGCTAACTCCATATATTTATTCATATCTATTACTTCCTTTCTTATTTTATGTTTATATTTTAATATATTTTTTTATTTATGTACATAGTTTTGTTATTTATAATTCATTATTTCTATTTTTTAACATATATATTTTATGAGGTGTTTTCCTTGTTTATTAAATGTTTGAAAATTAATAAAACAATTATAATTTTATCTTTTATTATTATTTTTATTATAGTTTCTTCTATTTTTCTATTTTTTTCGTTTGCTAATAGTGATGATAATAGTGAAGATAAAAATTATATAAAATGGGTTGATTTTAATGTTACATCAGAAGCTATGAAGTTAACTTCTAAATTAGATATTGAATCACATAATAGTAATTCAGAAGTTAAATATAATTGGATTGAGCTTTTAGCATATCTTGCTGCTCAAAATGGTGGTAACTTTGATAATTTTAAAAAATCTAATTTAGATTATTTAGTTTCTCAATTGGAAAATGGTGAAAAAATGTCTGATTTAACAAGTAATATGAAATTTTATGATTACTATTATGAGGCGTATAGTGCTGTTTTATCTGGTTTTATTGGTAACTATTCTATTGAAGTTGAAAATGCGGAAAATGAAAAAATCATGGAAAATAGATATGGGGTAAAAGCCTTTTTGCCTATTGCTAAAAACTATTCTTTTAGTCACTATGATGATTTTGGTAATTCTCGTTCATATGGTTTTAAAAGAGTTCATCTTGGAAATGATTTAATGGGAAGTATTGGTACTCCAATTATTGCTGTTGAATCTGGTATTATCGAACATTTAGGTTGGAATCAATATGGTGGTTGGAGAATTGGTATTCGTAGTTTTGATGGAAAGCGTTATTATTATTACGCTCATTTGAGAAAAAACCATCCTTATGCCGAAGGATTAGAAGAAGGAATGACTGTTAAAGCTGGTGATGTAATTGGATATTTAGGTATGACAGGTTATAGTACTAAGGAAAATGTAAATAATATCAATGTTCCTCATTTGCATTTTGGAATGCAACTTATTTTTGATGAATCACAAATTGATAGTCCTAATGAAATTTGGATAGATGTTTATCAAATTATAGAATTTCTGAAACAAAATCGATCTGAGGTTTATCAATCTAATACTGAAACAAAAGATTATTCTAGGAAATACGATTTTATAGAAGAAAATTTTGAGGGCGGAGATTAACCTTTATTTGCTTTTTTATGTAAATTGTGGTATAATTAATTATTATAACATCAAAGGAGGTACATACCAATGTACAATAAGGAGAGTGTGAGACGCATGGCAAAAGCTAAGGGAGTTCAGTATGTATTGGATAGAATATTTTCAGGTGAACTTTCTGAAAAAGCCATTGAAAGTTTGGAAAATGATGGCATTATTCGCAATCATGTTCCTTGTATTTCTTTCATAATAGCTCTTGCAAATTCTTAAAAAAAGTTTTGTAAAACTTTTTCAAAAAGCCGCTTCAATAAAGCGGCTTTTTTATTATCCTAATATTATTTTTATTTCCTTTTGCACTTTTCCTCTTGTTATATTTAAAGTAACTTCATCTTTTTGTTTTTTAGTATAGATATATTTTCTTAAATCGTTCATTGTGTTTAATTCTATTCCATCAATTTTAGTGATTATATCTCCTTGCTTTAATTCTGTATTATCTGCTGGTCCATTTTTTGTTATTTGTGCTACATATATACCTTTTTCAAAATTTAAATTTTTATTTAAGTATGGTAGTACTTCTCTGTCATAGGCATATATACCTATTTGTGCTTCCTCAAAACTTCCTGTTTCTTTAAAACTTTCTATTATTGGTTTTACTATATCTATTGGAATTGCAAAACCAATTCCTTCTGCTGATGATATTTTTACTGTATTTATTCCAATTACTTCTCCATTTGGAGTAATTAGAGGTCCTCCACTGTTTCCTGGATTTATTGTTGCATCTGTTTGTATTAAATCTGTCATATATGATGATTGTTCTTCTTCATCTATTTTTATTGTCCTATTTTTTGCGCTTATAATTCCTGATGTTACTGTTCTTCTAAATTCATATCCTATTGGATTTCCAATTGCATATACTGTTTCTCCTATTCTTATATTTTCTGATTTTCCAAGCGTTACCGCTTCTAAATTTTTAGCATTTATTTTTGTTATTGACAAATCTATATCTTTATCACTCCACATTACTGTTCCATCATAAGAATTTCCGTTTTCTAATGTAATATAACATTTACTATATTTACTTCCTGTTACATGTTCGTTGCTTAAAATATATCCATCACTTGATACGATTATTCCTGTACCTAAACCTAATTCGTTTTCTGAACTTGATGAAAATATACTACTACCTGTATTTTTTAATTTTGAAATTCCTACTACTTTTCTTGTTGTGTCTTCCAACATATCTGCTATTTTTTGGCTCTTTTCTTCTTCATTTTCCACAGTTTGTTCTTCTATTGTGGATCCGCGTTTTTGTTGCTTCATAATTACTAGGTGTTATTTCTATCTTTTGGTAAGTTGTATACAAATAAAAGCCAAATATCCATAAGAGTATTAGAATTATAGTTATTGTAATTACTTTTTTTCTAATGGATTTTTTTGTGTATTTTTTTCTTTTTCTCAAAATTTTCCACCCCAAAAATAGTATTTACTATTTTTAATAATTTAAACATATTTAAATATACTAATATATATTTTTATATAAAAATATAGTGTCCTAATATTAGGACACTGATTTTTAATTGTTGTTTTTATCGTTTTTTAAAATATTCTTTTGGTATTATTTTTCTGAAAAATTCTGGATCAAATTCAATATATTTTAAAAATATTTCTTTTAAATCTAACCCATGTTTTTTTATAATCCTTTTTGCTATTTTTGTTTCTAATATATACATATTGTCTTGATTTGCAATAAGTTTTTCTGGAATCTTATATTTATTACTATACTTTTCTACTAGCCATATAGTTAATAATTGATTTAAGCCTTCTAAAAATATAATCTTAAATATGTTTTGATTATCTTTTAAATTCTGAGAATGCAAAATTTCATGTATTATTATTAAAAAGCATAAATTTTTATCTTTTTTTAAAAGATTAAATGGTATAAATATATTTAATTCTTTTGTCTCTTCATCATAATAAAACCATCCATCTTTTATGTATTTAACTTTATATACATTAAATTCTGCTAATATAATACTTTCATCTACGCTTTTAATTAATTTTTTAGCATCTTCGATAATTTCTAGTTCTTCAATAGTGAACTTTTGATTCCGTTTGCTTAGTTTTCTTGTGATAGTTAAGAATTCTTTATATAGTTCTTTAAATATGACCATATATAATAATAGTATTATTGTTATTGATAATATTTTAAATGATATTATCCATTCTTTAATAAAACCAAACATAATTATTGCAAATCCTATTGTTAAAATTAATAGTA
Source organism: uncultured Clostridia bacterium (assembly GCA_944388765.1). Classification (GTDB taxonomy): domain Bacteria; phylum Bacillota; class Clostridia; order TANB77; family CAG-508; genus CAG-269. Next base: position 28,222 of record CALXKA010000011.1, on the reverse strand, counting down.
TACGTATAATTAATATAATTATTCTTTTTGTTGTTTTCATGATATTTGATCCTTTCTTATTTTATATAATAAACGATAAATCCAACTCCTTTTTATTGTGTCTATATACACAATTTTAATATATATATAAATTTTATATTCTATATTATATATCATTTTCATAATTTTTCAAATTTTATAAAAAAAGATCTAAGGACAATCCTTAAATCTTTTTCATTTTACTTTTTGTAATTCTTTATATCTTTTTACTTTTTGTGTTGTTGTTTTTTCTAATTCTTTTGTTGTTATCTCTATTTTCTTTATGTGTTTAAATAATGGTAAATTTTTGTTTATTTCTTTTATTTCTTTCCAAATTTCCTCTTTGTATTCTTCCTCAGTTTTTTCTCCAAATGTCTCTTTTATTATTTCTTCATCATATACAATCTTTGCACATAGCATTGTATCTGTTTTACTTTGTCCTCTTTGATATACTATACTTTCTTTTACATATGGTATTTTATTAATTAAAGTTTCTATTTCTTGTGGATATACATTTTCCCCATTTCTTAATACTATTACATCTTTTTTTCTTCCAGTTATATATAAAAATCCATCTTTATCTATATATCCATAATCTCCTGTTGAAAACCATCCATCTTTTAGTACTTCTTTTGTTGCTTTTTCATTATTATAGTATCCTAGCATTACACTTGGTCCTTTTACTGTTATCTCTCCTATTCCATCTTTATCAGGATTATCAATTTTACATTCTAAGTTTTCTAATACAAGACCTATTGATCCTGGTCTTTTCTTGTGGTCTGTTTCTGCTGATATTACTGGTGATGTTTCTGTTAGTCCATATCCTTGTACTTGCTCTATTCCTAAATTGTTATATCCTATTATTGTATCTTTGCTCATTGGAGCTGCACCATAAAATACTACTCTTAAATGTCCTCCAAAATTGTCCAATATTTGTTTAAAAAATACTTTTCTCAAATCAATATGACATTTTAATAATGTGTTTGATATTTTAACCATTTTATTTATTAATTCGGTTTTTCCTTTGTCTTTTATTGCTTTTTGAATTTTTTTATACATTGTTTCTAATACTAATGGTACTGCTACGAATACTGATACTTTATATTCTTTTAAGTTTTGTTGTATATATCTTAATCCTTCACAAAAAGCTACTGTTGATCCACTATATATTCCGTATAAAAATGTTATCGTACATTCAAATGTGTGGTGTATTGGCAAAAATGATAATAATGTGTCTGATTGATATAATTTTACATATTTGTTTATTGCTACTATATTTGAACATATATTATTTTGTGACAACATTACTGCTTTTGGTTCACTTGTAGTTCCTGATGTGAATAGCATTATTGACATTTTATAAGAATCAATTTTAATATCCTCATATCTATTGTCTCCTTCTTCTACTAATCTTCTTCCAGTTTCTAAAACTTTATCATATGATAAAATATCTTCTTTTTCCTTTGAATCCATACAGATTTTATGCTTCAAATCACATCCTTGTTTAATTATTTCATCAATTGCTTTTTGATATTTTCTTTCATAAACTATTGCATCTGCTTGGCTTCTCTTAATTAGATTTCCTATTTCAATATCTGTTAAGGCTTTATCCAGTGGAACTATTACTTTTCCCGCTGTTGTAGTTGCTAAATATGTTGTGCACCATTTGTAACTATTATTTCCAATCACAACTACTCTTTTTATATTCATATCTATTAATGCTGTCCCTAGCGATTTAACATCTTTTATGTATTGATCATATTTTATTTCTTTAATTTGGCTGTTTTCTTTGTACTTAAATGCTACATTTTTTGAAAAATTTTCAATTCTTTTTATATACTCTTGAAAATTGCATATTTCTTTATCATTTTTTTTAGATATTTTCCCCTTCATTTCTACACCTACCTTTTTTGTCATTTTATAATAATATTCTTTTTTTTTCAATATAATTCTTGATTTTTTTATTATATATATATATAATTCTTATAAATATTTAATTTAATTTATAACTTATATTAAAAGGATGGTTTTAATATGTCTTTAAATGTTTACAATTTAACACAGCCACAAGAGGCAATTTGGAATACTGAAAGGTTTTATCCAAATACTAGTATAAATACTATTTCAGGTAGAGTTATCATTAATTCTAAATTTAATCGTAAATTACTTGAAAAGGCTATTAACTTATTCGTACAAACAACAAAGGGTATTAGATATCAATTTGATATAAATAATGATATTGTTACTCAATATGAAAAGAAATATGAACCTTTCTCAGTTGATTTTATAAAATTATGTTCTACAAATGAAAAAGATATTTTAAATTCAATTTCTAGAAAAGTATTTAATTTATACAATTCTCCATTGTATTATTTCGCTATTTTTGAAACAGAATCTAAACAAGGTGGATTTTTTGTATGTGTCCATCATATTATTTCTGACGCTTGGTCAATGAGTTTATTAGTTAATTCTATAATGTCAATTTATTCTAAACTTTTAAAAAATGAAGAACTAACTTTTTCTGATAGCTATAACTATTCAGATTTTATTGAACAAGAGAAAACTTATTTGTCTAGTTCTAGATTTAATAAAGATAAAAGTTTTTGGAATGAACTTTTTAATGAGAATATATTTGATAATTCTTTTTCAGGAAATGTTAATACAATGTCTGCATTTTCTACTAATGCAAGTAGAGCTGAATTTAAATTATCTAGTACTTTTACTAAAAAAATCGTTGATTTTTGTAAAGAAATTAAAGTTTCTCCTTTTACTTTTATTTTATTTATAATGGGAATTTATGAAGGTAAAATTAATCAAACTGATAAAGTTGTTTTATCTACTCCTATTTTGAATAGAAGCTCTGCTAAGGAGAAAAATACTTTTGGTTTATTTGTTAATAATATGTTATATAAATTAAATATTGATTATAATACTTCTTTTTATGAATGTATAGATGAGCTTAATAAAAATCAATTTTCTTATTTAAGGCATCAAAAATATCCTTCTCAAAATTTAGTAAGTGATATTAAGAATAGATTTAATATAAAGGAAAATATATATAATACTTCTGTTTCATATCAAAATGCTAGAATGAATCATTCACAAGATAACATTGATTATTCAACAGAATGGTTTTTTAATGGTTTTTCTTCTATTCCACTAGTATTACACATTTATGATATGGATGATACTAAATGTTTTTCTTTCATTTATGATTACCAAAATTGTTTTTATGATTATTCTCAAATCAAGGATATTCATAATAGATTACGACATATTTGTGAACAAGTAATTAATGATAGAAATATTTTAATTAAAGATATACAATTAATTACTGATGAAGAGAAAAATTTAATTTTAGATGAATTTAATAATACTTCTTTAAAATATGATTCTTCTAAAACTATTATAGACTTATTCCATGAACAGGTTATATCTAATCCAGAAAAAATTGCCATTATATGTGATAACAAAAGTATTACTTTTAAAGATTTAGATATTATGTCTAATCAATTTGCAGGTTTTCTACAAAAAAAATATAATCTAGCAGTTGGTAATAATATTTCTATAATCTTAGATAGATCTATTGATTTAATTATTACAATTTTGTCTATCTTAAAATGTGGTTGCTCATATGTACTTATAGACCCTTCACATCCATCAGATAGAAAAAAATATATGATTGAAAATTCTAATTCTAAGTATGTGATTTCTAATTTAGATTTAGATATTGATATTGATAATTTGATTCATATAGATAATATTTCTAATATGAATATTCATGATAAATATACTATACCTAATTTTACATCTGATGATAATATGTATTTACTTTATACTTCTGGTTCTACTGGAAATCCTAAGGCTGTTACTATAACACATAAAAATTTTCATAATTATTTGTTAGGAATTTCTCAGGCTGTAAATTATTCATCAGAAAAGATTGTTCTTTCAATGGCATCAATTTCTTTTGATGTTTTTGGTTATGAATTATGGGTAACTATTTTAAATAGTTTAACTTTGGTGCTATCAAATTCTGAGGAACAACATGATTTCTCAAAATTAAATGAATTAATTTTAAAATATAATGTTAATATTTTGTATGGTACTCCTAGTAAAATATTATCTTTGATGTCATCTGATAATTCAAAAGATAGTTTTAAATTGCTTACTGATATAGGTATTGGAGGAGAATCTTTAAATCAATCATTTTTAAATAATTTGAATTTGATTACTTCGGCAAATATATATAACATGTATGGCCCTACTGAAACAACAGTTGGTTGTTGTTGCAAGAAATTATCTAAGAATAGCAAAGTAATAACTATTGGGAAACCTTTATCAAATGTAAAATTTTATGTTTTAGATAATAACTTAAATCTTTGTCCTCCTTGTATAAAAGGTGAGTTATATATTTCTGGTGATGGTGTTTCAAAAGGTTATTTTGGAAGAGATGACTTAACTAAAAAAAGTTTTTTATCTGACATTTTTACCCCTAAGTATACAATGTATAAATCTGGTGATATAGTTAGTTGGACAAAACAAGGTGAACTAATTTTTCATGGTAGAGCTGATTCTCAAATAAAAATTAGAGGTTATAGAATAGAGCTTAGTGAAATTGAAAATGTATTAATTGAACATCAATTTATAAAAAGTTGTGCTGTTATTAATTATACTTATAATGGTAGAAATTTTTTATGTGCATATTATACTTCTGATTTCACTATACAAAACTATGAATTAAAGATATTCTTATCTAAAAAATTACCTTATTATATGATACCTTCTTATTTTATAGCATTACCATCTTTACCACTTAATGTTAATGGTAAAATTGATAGAAAAAAATTGCCTTCACCTTTCAAATTTACAAAAAATGAAAAATATGTTAAGCCTGAGACTGAACTTCAAAAAGAAATTTGTAAGGCATTAGAATCTTGTTTATCAATAAAAAATATTGGTATTTATGAAGATTTTAGTAATCTTGGTATAGATTCTTTATCTATTATTCAAATGCAATCAAAGTTATCTGCTTTGAATATATCTGTGCCAACACAGTATTTTTATGATTATTCTAATGTAAAAGAATTATGTTTTGCATTAGAAAATACTAATTCAAAAAATGGCGAGGATTTTTCTAATGATAATTATCCTTTTATGAAGCATGATTTAAGTAATTTATCTATTAAAAAACATGAATTTAAAAATATATTACTTACAGGATGTACTGGTTTTTTAGGTATTCATATATTAGACATTTTACTAAATAAAAATTGTACGATATATTGTTTAGTTAGAAGTTCTTCTGAAAAGAGTGCTAGAAAAAGGATTATTAGTATGTTTAATTTTTATTTTAAAAATAAATATTCTGAGGAATTTTTATTTAGTAAAATTAAAGTTGTTGTTGGTGATATTACTTATGATAATTTAGGGCTATCAGATAAATTGTTTAATGAATTAGGAAATATTATTGATTTAGTAATTCACTCTGCTGCATTAGTTAAGCATATGGGTAAATATGAAGAATTTGAAAAAATGAATTTAAATGGTACTAAAAATGTTGCTGCTTTTTGTATGAAATATAAAATTTTTCTTAATCATATTTCAACTATTAGTGTTTCAGGTGATTTTATGCCTCTTAATAGCACAACACTAGATGTTGATTATACAGAAGAAGACTTTTTTATAGGTCAAAGTTATAGTGAAAATTATTATATTAAAAGTAAACTTTTAACTGAGGAATTTTTACTTGATAATATAAAAAAAGGATTATTAAATGCTAATATTTATAGAATTGGTAATCTTACAGCAAGACGTAGTGATGGTGTTTTTCAATATAATATAGATAGTAATGCTTTTTATAATAAATTACAATTTATTTTAAAAAATAAATTATACTATGAAAGTAGCATTGTCCAAAATTTTGATATGTCACCTGTGGATGATGTTGCAAATGCTATAATAGGCATAATATACAATTATGGTTCTCAAAATAAAGTTTTTCATGTTTTTAATCCTTATAAGTTTAATATGAAAAGCTTAATTGATATGTTGAATGATTTAAACTATAATATTAAAATTGTAACTGATGATCAATTTTATAAAAGAATTTCTAAAATGAATTTAGACTCTAATTCTTTGGTTATTAGTGATTATAGTTTATATACTAATATTTCATATCTAAATATAAAAACAAAATGTGATATCACATTAAAATATTTGGAGAAATTTGGTTTTAAGTATGATAAAATAGATTCAAATTATTTACTTAAATTAATTCAATATATTAGTAATCTTAAAATGTAGGAGGGAGTTTTATGCAAAAGAAGACAAAGAAAGTATTGCATTTATATACATATCAAAAAGTTATACTTTCATATTTTATTTCAATTACTATTTGTGCATGGATTTTATATCCAATTATGCATAGAATTTTGAATTATCCACCTGGTACAGTTGATACACAATTTCAAGTTGAATATGGTGGTCTTACTTATACTGCGCAGTTTATCATATTATATGTATTAATAGTCGCTCTATTTCTTTTGTATCAACGCTATTTTTTATTTAAAAAAATAGCAAATTGGGAAAGATCTGGTGGCATTAATTCTAAATTATACAGTATTAAAGAAATTCGTAGTACTTTATTAACTGCACCAAAAAAATTTTATTTATTACAAATAATTATACCTTTTATTGCAATCACCTTGGGATTAGGTATGCCTGTTGTAAAACATGAAGTAGAGTCTTCTGGGATAACTGTTGCTATATTATGGGTTACAGTTTTTACATTTAATGCAACAATTTCTTACGTATTTTCAAAAAATTTGTTTAAATCTCTATTGATTAAAACTTTTAAAGACAATAAATTAGATATGAAACGTACGAAACTTTCTAATGATATGATGTTAATATTATTGCCTATATTAATAGCCGGTTTATTTTTCATTGCCATTGTTTCTTATTCTAGGTTAGTTAAAGCTAGAGGTGATGATATTTATAAATATTATAAAAATGAACTTTCATATGTTTTTGACGACAGCTCTTCATATACAGAAAATGAATTAGTTAATATAATGGATTCTTTGGAATATATAAATGACACTGATACTTATTTTATTATTGACAATAATAAAAATGTTATAACTTCTGATGGTGAACCATTAACTGATTTCTTTACAAAATATATATATGAATTATCAGATCAATTTGATGGAAGAATTTATGAGCATTATGCTGTCAATACTCAGGGATATGTTAAACATGTAAAAGTAAACAATACTGATTATATTGTAGGTATTAAATTTCCTATAAATGGTGGTAACGCTTTATATTACCTTGTAATTTCATTTATTGTTTTATTTGGTGTTATATCTTTCCTGTTATGGTATTATTCTACATCTTTATCAAATCAGATAAAAATGATTGTAAATGGTCTTAATGATATAAATACTAAAAATAATGCTGAATTTAGAAAGATTCCTATTATTTCTAATGACGAACTTGGTGAGCTTACTGTTGAATTTAATAAAATTCAAGATTTAACTAAGCGTAATATAGAAAAGATACATGATAGCCAAGAAACTTTGATGGAAAAAGAACGTTTAGCCTCTCTTGGTCAATTAATAGGAGGTATTGCTCATAACTTGAAAACTCCTATAATGTCTATATCAGGTGCAGCAGAAGGCTTAACTGATTTGATAAAAGAGTATGATTCATCTATTGATGATCCAGAAGTAAATAGCCAAGATCACCATGATATTGCAAAAGATATGTCTTCTTGGGTTTCAAAGATTAAAACTCATACTGAGTATATGTCTGATGTTATCACTGCTGTTAAGGGACAGGCTGTAACTTTATCAAATGAACAAGACATTACTTTTACAGTAGGTGAACTATTAAAAAGAGTAAACATTTTGATGAAACATGAACTTAAAAATGCTATTGTTTATCTAAATATTTCTTTAAAAGTTGATGAGAATTTGATGCTTAAAGGTGATGTAAATAGTTTAGTACAAGTTATTAACAATATGATTTCAAATTCAATTCAAAGCTATAATGGAAAGCCTGAACAAAATATTGATATAATTGTTACAAAAGAAAATAATAATTTACTTATTTCTGTAAAGGATTATGGAACAGGTCTACCAGAAGAAGTTAAACAAAAATTATTTAAGGAAATGGTTACAACAAAAGGAAAAAATGGAACTGGTCTTGGTTTATATATGTCTTATTCTACAATTAGAGCTCATTTTAATGGTAATATTACTTTTGAGTCAGAAAAAGGTAAAGGTACTACTTTTATAATTGCATTACCAATTGATTAATAGCTAATTAGATTGAAGTTTTTATACTTCAATCTTTTTTATTTACAATTTATTCTAATTGTAACTTTTTCTTTAAAAACTATTGATTTTTCCACATTTTATTAATATAATGTGAAAAAATAAGCTTATCTATTATATTCGTACATAAATAAAGAATAGAATGGAGGATAGTAGAAATGAGAAAAGGATTACAAAATGTGCAAAATTCTGAAAATAATAATTATAGAATTATAGCAGTAGATGATGAACAAGGAATTATTGATTCTCTTTCTATATTTTTAAAAAGAAGTGGTTATGATTTTACTGGTGTAACTGATCCACAAGAAGCAATTGAAAAAGTAAAATCTGAACATTTTGATTTAATGATATTAGACTTTATTATGACTCCTTTTCATGGAGATCAAGTTGTTGAAGAAATTAGAAAGTTTAATAAGGAATTATATATTCTTTTGTTAACAGGTCATAAGGATTTAGCTCCTCCATTAGAAACTATTAGAAGGCTCGATATTCAAGGATATTGTGAAAAAAGTGATAAATTTGATCAATTATTGCTTTTGATTGAGTCTGGTATAAAATCAATTAAGCAAATGAATGAAATAAAACATATAAATGAAGAATTAGCTGATACTTATGAAAAATTAGAAAATGCATATTTAGAAAGTATCCAAACTTTACGTTATACAGTTGAAGCAAAAGACACTTATACAAGAGGTCATTCTGATAGAGTATCAGAACTTTCAGTTTTATTAGGTAAAAAAATGGGGTTATCTGATCAAGATTTAAGAACTTTGCAAATTGGTGGATTATTCCATGATATAGGAAAAATCGGAGTGCCTGACACTATTTTACAAAAAGATTCCAAATTGACTGATGATGAGTATTCTGAAATAAAAAATCATCCTTCAATAGGTGCACATATATTATCAACTGCAACATTGTTTAAAGATATTATACCTATTGTAAAACATCATCATGAAAGATATGACGGTCATGGATATCCTAGTCAGTTAAAAGGTGAAGAAATACCATATTTAGCAAGAATAACGGCAATTGCTGATAGTTTTGATGCTATGACATCAAAAAGAACTTATAGGGATTCTTTACCATTAGAAACTGTTATTTCTGAATTTAAAAGATGTAGAGGTACACAATTTGATCCAGAATTAGATGATGCCTTTGTTGATATATTAGAAAATCATTATGATGAAATAAAAGAAATTCAAGAAAAATATAAAGGTGAAATTAAAGAACGGTATTTAAATTTGTTATTATATATTTTTAAAATAATTTTAGGACTTAGTTTTTACTCTAAGTCCTTTATTTTATACTTTCATTGAAAGTCCAACTTTCTGTCTTTCTTTGTCAATTTTAATTACCTTTACCTTTACAATGTCTCCAACAGAAACTATATCAGATGGGTTTTTAATAAATTTGTCACTCATTTCTGAAATATGTACTAAGCCATCATGTTTAACACCAATGTCTACAAAAGCTCCAAAGTCTATAACATTTCTGACTGTTCCTGTTAATATCATACCTTCTTTTAAATCTTCTAGTTTTAATACATCTGAACGTAGAATTGGTTTTGGCATATCTTCTCTTGGATCTCTTCCAGGTTTTGAAAGTTCTTCTACTATATCTTGCAGAGTCATTTCTCCAATTTCTAATTCTTTTGCTGTTTCTGATATATTAATTGTTTTTAATTTATTTCTTAATTGTTCTAATTTTTCTTTATCCTTTAAATCCTTTTTGTCAAATCCTATCTTTTTTAATAGTTGTTCTGCTTTTTCATAACTTTCTGGATGAACTGCTGTTATTTCTAATGGATTATCTCCATCTAATATTCTTAAAAATCCTGCACACTGTTCAAATGCAACTTTTCCTAGTTTAGGTACTTTTAATAATTGTTTTCTGTTTTTTAATTTTCCGTTTTCATCTCTATATTTTACAATATTTTTTGCAATTGTGTTATTAATTCCTGAAACATAACTAAGTAATGAGGGAGTTGCTGTATTTACGTCTACTCCTACTTTATTAACACTATCTTCTACAACTCCTGTTAGACTTTCTTGTAGTTTCTTTTGATTTACATCATGTTGATACTGTCCAACTCCTATTGCTTTTGGATCTATCTTTACAAGTTCTGCTAATGGATCTTGAAGTCTTCTAGCGATTGAAATAGCTCCTCTTATTGAAACATTTATATCTGGATATTCTTCTGTTGCAAGTTTTGATGCTGAATATACAGATGCTCCCGCTTCGCTTACTATTACATATTGAACTTTTCTACTTGCTTCTTTTATCATATCTGAAACAAACATTTCAGATTCTCTTGAAGCTGTTCCATTTCCTATTGCAATCATATCTACTTTGTCTTTTTCTATTAATTTTAGTAATTCTTTTTTTGCTCCTTCAATATCATTTTGTGGCTCTGTTGGATATACAGTTGTATAATCTAATAACTTACCTGTTTCATCAATTATAGCTATTTTGCATCCTGTTCTATATGCTGGGTCAAATCCCATAACTGTTTTTCCCTTAATTGGTGCTCCTAGAAGTAATTGTTTTGAATTTTTTCCGAATACTTTTATTGCTTTGTCTTCTGCTTTTTCAGTTAAATCTGATCTTATTTCTCTATCAATTGATGGTTCGATTAATCTTTTGAAACTATCTTGAATAGTTTCTTCTAGCATTTGAGTAAATTGATTCTCCCCTTTTAGTATATCTTTTTCAATATATGTTAAAATCTTATCTTCTGGTTTTTGTATTTTTATTTTTAAGAACTCTTCTTTTTCTCCACGGTTTATAGCTAAAATCCTGTGGCTTGGTATATATTTAATTGCTTCATTATATTCATAGTACATTTCATAATTTGATTTTTCTTCTGGTTTTGATGCTTTTGTTTCAATTATTCCTTCTTTATAGCAAAGTCTTTTTATTTGTTTTCTATATTTTGGATTATCGGAAATATTTTCTGCAATTATATCTAATGCTCCTTGAATTGCATCTTCTGGTGTTGCTACTATTTTATCTTTATTTTTCTTATCTTCTTCTGATAATTTATCTATATTTACATATTTTTTTGCAATTTCTATTATTGGCATATTTTCTTTTTGCTCTATAATAATATTTGCTAATGGTTCTAATCCTTTGGCTTTTGCTACTGTTGCCCTTGTCTTTTTCTTTTGTTTGTATGGTCTGTATATATCTTCAACTTCTGCAAGTGTTTTAGCAATTGCTACTGCCTGTAATATTTCGTCAGTTAGTTTTCCCTGTTCGTCAATTGATTTTATAACTTCTTCTTTTCTTTGTTCTAAATTTCTTAGGTAATTTAATCTTTCTTCTAAATTTCTAAGTATTTCATCACTTAGTCCTCCTGTTACTTCTTTTCTATAACGTGCAATAAATGGTATTGTATTTCCTTCATCTATTAACTTTATTGTCGCTTCTACTTGTTTTTCTTTAATATTTAATTCTTCTGCTATGATTTTTATTATTTTTTCCATTTTATTCATTTCCTTTCTGCTTTTTTTCTTCATCTTCTAAATCGTTTTTTACAGTAATGTATTTTTGCATTTTTTTGTCTATAACTGTATAATAAAATTCTTTTATCGTATTTTCTATTTCTTTTACATCCGTTTTTTTAAATTCATAAACCATTATTTTAAGATTCACTGTATATAGTTTTTCTTTTAAATTTTTTACTATTTTAAAATTTGATTTTTCATAAAATTTAATTCTTTTTTCTTGTATATTTTTTTCTTTATTATTTTTTGCAAAATCTGGATCTTCTACTTCTAATAAAATTCCCTTTTTATTAGAATATTTCTCTTGTATTTCTTTTAATATTTTTGTTCCTGTTCCTTTTCCTCTATTTTCTTTATATACTGCTAAAAAAGCCACTAATATATATTCTTTTAATTGATGTATTATGCAATACCCTTTATCTATTCCATCTTCTTCAAAAATATATACTTCTTCATTATTCTTTAACATTCTTTTTCTAAATCCTTCTAAGTTAGGTCTTTCGTTTTTAGGGAAATCTTTAATTATGTGTTTTCTATACAAATCTTTAAATTCTTTAAACTTAATTTTTCTTAACATTTTTCTCTCCTTATATGTAATCAATTGCTTTTTTAGTATATCACTTTTTATAAATATTTTAAATACTTTTATTACATTTTCTATTTTACATAACTTGTATTTTTTTGTTAACTGTGTTATACTATTATTGCTTCAAATTTGCAAAATGGAGGGTTTAGCAAGAGGAAGGAGAAGTTATGAAAAAAAGTAGTATTATTACATTGGAACAAGCAAAGAAACTGGCAGAATATTCATCACCTTTTTATGTTTATGATGAAGAGGCGATTATAAAAAATGCCAAGCAGGTTTTTGATGCTTTTTCCTGGAACAAGGGATTTCGGGAATATTTTGCTGTAAAAGCAAATCCAATTCCTGACATCGTTAAGGTATTAGTTGACTTAGGTTGCGGATGTGATTGTTCATCTGATACTGAACTAACAATTGCATCTTGTTTAGATGCACCAATCATGTTTTCTTCTAACGTCACACCTGCACATGAATATGTTCATGCTAAGAAGCTGGGAGCTATCATTAATTTGGATGATATTTCGCATATATCTTTTTTAAAAGATTGTGCCGGTATACCAGAAACTATTTGCTGCCGTTATAATTCAGGCGGTAATTTTGAAGTTGGTCCAAATTGTATGGGAACCCCGGGAGAAGCTAAGTATGGTATGACACGTGAGCAGATTTTTAAGGCTTTCCGTATTTTAAAGGCAGAAGGTGTTAAAAATTTCGGATTACATGCTTTTTTAGCAAGTAATACTCTCACCAATGATTATTATCCTAAGTTAGCAAAAGAACTTTTTACTCTGGCTGTTGAATTAAAAGAGCAGCTTGATGTTAACATTGCCTTTGTTAATTTGTCAGGTGGAATCGGTGTTCCTTATCTTCCTGATGAAGAGCCTAATGACATTTATGTCATTTCTCAGGGAGTACGTGAGCAATATGAATCCATTTTGACTCCTGCCGGCATGGAGCCAGCTATTTACACAGAATTAGGTAGATATATGTTAGCTCCGTATGGGCAATTAGTTACAAAAGTGTTGCATTTAAAACATATTTACAGAGACTATGTTGGGTGTGATGCTTGTGCGGCAAATTTAATGAGACCAGCAATGTATGGGGCATATCATCATATTATCGTTTTGGGTAAGGAAAATATTGAACCCAATCATATATATGATGTTACAGGCTCACTTTGTGAAAACAATGATAAGTTCGCAATAAACCGTCATCTTCCCGAAATTGAAATAGGCGACTTTTTGGTTATTTGTGATGCTGGTGCACACGGCTCTTCTATGGGCTACCATTACAATGGTAAGCTTCATTGCGCAGAGTATCTTAAATGTGCTGATGGAACTTTTAGGCTTATAAAAAGGCCGGAAATTCCTGCGGACTATTTCTCTACTTTTCGCATAAATCCTGAAACTGGTGAAGAATACAATTGGTAACTCGTAAATTTTTTATCTTGCTTCCCTCCAAAAAAATTCTACATGTAATTCATGTAGAATTTTTATTATATTTTTTATAAAATTTTTCTTTTTGTTCTTTTTAATTTTATTCAACGTCTAAATATTCATTATATGTACATTCTCTATCAATGACTTGACCATTTTCTTTTATATCTATAATCCTATTTGCCACTGTTTGAGTTAATTCATGGTCATGTGAAGTAAATAATATATTTCCTATAAATTTTTTCATGCCTTCGTTTACGGCTGTAATACTTTCCATATCTAGATGATTTGTTGGTTCATCAAATATCAAGAAATTTGCTCCTGATAGCATCATTTTTGAAAGTACACATCTTACTTTTTCTCCACCTGACAAAACGTTTACTTTTTTTAGAGCTTCTTCACCAGAAAATAGCATTCTTCCTAAAAAGCTTCTTACATATGTTTCATCTGGGTCTTTCGAATATTTTCTTAGCCAGTCTGTTATTGTTTCATCTGATTCAAATAAATAGTTATTGTCTTTTGGGAAATATGAACTTGTTATTGTTGTTCCCCATATTAATTCTCCCTCATCTGGTTTTATTTCTCCTGCAATTATTTGAAATAGTGCTGTTTTTGCATTTTCATTATCTGCTAAAAATGCTATTTTGTCACCTTGTTTAACCGTAAATGATATATTATCTAGTAATTTTACTCCTTCTATTGTTTTTGAAATATTTTTTACTTGTAATATTTCTTTTCCTGGTTCTCTATCTGGTTTAAAATCCACATATGGATATTTTCTATTTGATGGTTTTATCTCTTCTAGTTCTATTTTTTCTAGTGTTTTCTTTCTTGATGTTGCTTGCTTTGATTTTGATGCATTTGCGCTAAATCTTGCTATAAATTCTTGTAGTTCTTTTATTTTTTCTTCTTTTTTCTTATTTTGCTCTCTTGCTTGTTTTAATGCAAGTTGACTTGATTCATACCAAAAATCATAGTTTCCTGGATATACTTTTATTTTTCCAAAGTCAACATCTGCTATATGTGTACATACTTTATTTAAAAAATATCTGTCATGTGATACAACAATTACTGTGTTTTCAAAGTTTATTAGAAATTCTTGTAACCAGTTTATACTTTTCATATCTAAGTCGTTTGTAGGTTCGTCTAATAAAAGTACATCTGGGTTACCAAATAAACTTTGTGCTAATAAAACTTTTACTTTTTCTCTTGGATCTATTTCTTTCATTAATTTGTAATGATTTTCTGGAATTATTCCTAAATCATTTAAAAGAATTGCTGCATCTGATTCTGCATTCCAACCATCTAGTTCTGCAAATCTTTCTTCTAATTTTGCAGCTTTCATCCCATCTTCCTCTGAAAAATCTGGTTTTGCATATATTTCTTCTTTTTCTTTCATTATGCTGTATAATTCTTTATTTCCCATTATAACAGTATCCATTACCGTATATTCTTCAAAAGCAAAGTGGTCTTGTTTTAGAACTGATATTCTTTCACCTTTATCAATAGAAACATCTCCTTTACTTGGCTCTATTTCTCCTGATAATACTTTTAAAAATGTTGATTTCCCTGCCCCATTTGCTCCGTATTATTCCATAGCAGTTTCCTTTTCCAAAACGTATATTTACATCTTCAAATAATACTCTTTTTCCGAATCTTATAGTAACTCCGTTTGCACTTAACATTTTTTCCTCCTTAATTTGTTGTAAACACTCATTATTTTCATTTTTTTCGATAGTATTATATCTTATTTTTCCTATATTTTCAAGTACAAACTATAAAGGACATTTCAAAACGAAATATCCTTTATTCACTAATCATCAAATAATAATTTTATTCCCCATAATCCAGATATACCTACTAATCCATATATTATTCTAGATAGTACTGTCATATCTCCACATATTGCTGCTACTAAATCAAAGTTAAATAATGCTATTAATCCCCAGTTTATTGCTCCTATTATGATTAAAACTAAGGCTATTTTATCAATAACTTTCATTTTTATATCATCCTTTCTAATTTATTATTTCAAAAGAAAAGTTTTTTCATTTTTTAGTATTATGTGTAAAATTTTAAGTTTTATTCTTTTAATTGATTTTTTTTTAATTTTATGGTATTTTTTTAGTATATTTATAAATAAGGAAATATTTATTATGAAAAATTTTAATTTAAAAAGAAGCAATGAATATACTAAATATACTGAGTTAAATAAATTAGAAAAATCAAAAAAAGTAAAAGTTAATATATTATTATATTTATTAATTACTTTATTTCTAATTCTTTTATTTATTACTATTTATTTTTTTAAGTTTAATTCAAATGAAAAATTTAATTTAGCTAATAATATATCAAATTCATCTGAGCAACCGGAAACTAGTGATGTTGCTACTAATGAATCTCCTATTTCTTTTTCTTTATCTGCAATTGGTGATATTATGTGTCATAATTCTCAATATATGGATGCTTATGATGCTTCTTCTGATACGTATGATTTTTCTTATGTATTTAAGGACATTGAAGAATATATAAAATCTGCTGATATTTCTATTGGTAACTTAGAAACTAGTTTTGCAGGTAAATCTGTTCGGATATAGTAATTATCCTAGATTTAATTCTCCTGATGAATTAGCTTATGATTTATCTGAGATGGGATTAGATGCCTTATCTACTGCTGGAAATCATTGTTTAGATAAAGATTTTTCTGGTTTATCAAATACTATTGATGTACTAGATAAAGCTAATATCTCTCATACTGGTACTTTCAAATCTGAAAATGAAAGAGATACTATCTTATTAAAAGATGTTAATGGTGTAAAAATTGCAATTCTTAGTTATACTTATGGAACTAATGGAATTACTATTCCTGATGATAAGCGATTTTGTGTTAACTTAATTGATAAAGATTTGATTAAAAAAGATATTGAAAAAGCTAAATTTCAAAACGCTGATGTCATAATTGCTTGTATGCATTGGGGTGTTGAATATCAAACAAAGCCAAATTCTGAGCAAGAGGATTTAGCTGATTTTCTATTTGAAAATGGAGTGGATATTATTTTAGGAAATCATCCTCATGTATTACAACCTATGGAAAAAAGAACTATTACTCTTGAAGATGGCACATCTAAGGATTGTTTTATCATTTATTCTCTTGGTAATTTTATTTGTGATCAAAATGCTGAAAATACTAGAAACTCTATTATTCTTAATTTGAATATTACTATAAATCCTAATGGTAAATTATCTTTTGATAGTATTAATTATATTCCTATTTATATGTATAAGAATAATAGTTTAAAAATAAGAAAAATGAAAGTATTAGATATCAAAAAAAGCATTTCAAACTACGAAAACGGTATTGATACTTCTATTGGTCAAAACACCTATAATGTTTTAAAATCTCAACTTGATAAGATTAATCAAATTGTAGAATTATAAAAAGGTCATAATTATTTTTATTATGACCTTTTATTAATATTTCTATTTTAGCATATCTTTTCTATTTAGCCACCAAGTTACTAATAAAGTAGTTACTACTGCAATAAATATCATTATTACAAATCCCATTGCACTATGTTGAAAAGGTAATTCTACATTCATTCCCCAAAAACTTGATATCATTGTTGGTACTGCTAATATGATTGTTATTGAAGTTAAAAATTTCATTACTCCATTTAGATTGTTTGATATTATTGAAGCATATGCATCCATTGTTCCATTTAAGATATCTCTATATATTTGTGACATTTCTATTGCTTGTCTATTTTCTATGATTGCATCTTCTAGAATTTCTTCATCTTCTTCATATAATTTTACAATTTTTCCTCTCATGGTTTTTTCCATTACAAGTTCATTTGATTTTAATGAGGTTGTAAAATATACTAGACCTTTTTCTAAACTTAAAAGTTTTAAAAGCTCTTTATTTTTCATAGAATTTTTTAATATATATTCTGCTATTTCTGTTTCTTTATTTATTTGTTTTAGATATGTTAAATAATATGAAGAATTTAAATAGAATATTTGAAATATAAATCTTGTTTTTTTATAAGTTTGAAAATTTTTTATTTTCTTTTTTTCGAAATCTTCTATTATTTTATTTTTCTTTAATGATACTGTAACAAAAAAATCGTCTCTTACAACAATCATTCCTAGTGGCATTGTTGTATACATATCACTTTCTTCATTTTTTTCTATCATAGGAACATCTATAATAAATAAAGTTGTATTATCTTCTTCTTCTTGATCTATTCTGGCTTTTTCTTCATAATCTAATGCATCTCTTATTAAGTCTTCGTCTAAATTTATACTTTCACATACTTTCTTTATTTCATTTTCGGATGGATTTACTAAGTTAATCCAGCTTCCTTTTTTAAATTCTTTAATCTCTTCTGTTTTATCTGTTTCCATATCTGTATTATATATTTTTAGCAATTCCATCACCCCTTTTTATTTTCCAATATTAATATTTTATTATTTTATGAACTTTTTGTCAACCATTTTTGTAAATTTACATAATTTTTATTGCTTTTTCTATATTTTACCAATATTTTTTTATATTAATTGAAATTTTTTTCTTTTTGTGCTATTATATTTTTTATGAATGGAGTGTGTCAAAATGGATTTAAAAACAGTTGATAGTTATTTAAATTATAAACTTGATGAAAACGATAATTATATTTTATTAACTTTTTACGAATTAAGAGTTAAATTAGGTCTATCTCAAATTGATACTAATGAATTTCTTAATTTGTCTGCTATTCGCTTAAAAAATATCGGATATGATGTTTATTTCACAGGTCAAGAATATGATTTTAATGGTGAATATAGAATTGTAAAAGATAATGAATTATTAGTTGCTATAAAAAAATAAAAATTGAAGAACTTTATAATTCTTCAATTTTTATTTTTCAATTTTGTTTGCAAATATTTTATCCATATATTCATCTGGATAATTTTTGTCTAAAAATATATCTATATTGCTTGTTGCCTCTATATTATATTTTCTTTCTTTTTGTCTTATTGCTGCCATAGATGATATAGTTATATTAAATATCATTAGCATTGCAACTCCTACTGTTACTATTTTTATAGTATTTTTTTCTATTATTTTTTCTATTTTAGGTATTATTGGTTCAATTAAAGATATATATAATAGCCCTGCTAGTCCCCAGTATGTACAATGTATTAATGTTGTTCTTCCATTAATATTCAACATCCAGTTTGAATAATCCCATGATATTGTTCCAAATATTTTTTCTTGTAAGAATGAGCATAAATATTCTATTATTCCTCCTATTAACATCGATATTAAAAAAATTTTGCTTTTCTGTCTTGTTTTTATTTTACTAAAACATAAGTAATATATCACTATTCCTACTCCATATACTGGTGTAAACGGACCATATATTACTCCTTGTCTTGATTCTAAATGTCCTTTTTGAACTAATGCCACTATCATTTCAACAATATATCCTATTATGCTTCCTATCATAAAAAGTATAAATATTTTATTGATTTCTTTTATTTTATTACTTTTTTGCACTTTATAATATTCCTTTCTTGAAATATATAGTAGTTTTTTTCTATTATATGTTTTCTATATTTTTTATTAAATTGATATCTCTTACAATTGTCTTACATTTTTGTAATATATATATCAATAAAATATTAATTTGCTTTTTAGATTATCTTAATATATTCTTAACTTTTTTATTTGACTTCTCTTTTATTTGTTATATAATAAATAAAAAGGAATTATTAATATGATTACACATATTGTTATTTGGAAATTTAAGAAAAATGAAGAAGAAAACGTAAATAAATTTCTAGATGAATTAAAATCTTTATATGGTATTATTGATGTTATTAAACATATGAAAGTAAAAAAGAGTGTTGATTTTAATAATGATTTTAATGCTATTTTAATTTCAAAATTTAACACAAAGGAAGATTTAGAAAAATATAAAAAAGATCCAAGGCATATAAAAGTCTCTAATTTGTGTAAAGACATTAGAATCAATAGAACATCTATTGATATTGAAGATTAAAAAAATCCTTACACTAAATTGTAAGAATTTTTATGGTGAGCCATAGAGGGGTCGAACCTCCGACCGTCAGATTAAGAGTCTGCTGCTCTACCAACTGAGCTAATGGCCCATTTATATGACTTTTTAATTATAGTATCTTTTTTTAATATTGTCAATAGCTTGCTTTTAATAAAATATATAATTTAAAACCCTAGAATTTATCTAGGGTTTTATTATTCAGTTGTGTTCACATTTTGTTGTGGCTCTTCTGTGTTTTCTTGTGGGTTTGTTGTTACTTGTGTTCCTTGTTGTTCTTCTGTCTGTGTTACTTGATTTGTAGGTTGTTCTACTGCTTGTGTTGTTTTATTATTTGTAACCTTTTTTGTACCTTTTAAAATTATTCTTGTCATTGCATTATATGTATCTTTTGAAAGTAATGTTGTAGATATTACTTTACCATCTAACATTTTTGTTATATATGTTTCTGTTTTTAGTCCATTTGCACCTTTTTGTTTTACTTTTTCAGTTCCTTCTGCTAAACTTGAATCTTCTACATATTTAGTTGTATAAGGTATAGATGCAATGGTTTTTGTAGAAAAACTAAAAGTGTATTCTGTTTGTTCTTTTATTCCATATACAGATATTGTAGCTATTCCATTTTTTGCAGTTGCTACTAATCTTACTGGATATTGTCTTGTATTTTTGAATTTGAAGTCTGTTGAACCATATACTACTGTTGCATCTCTTCCTGCTGGTACATATGAAGTTACAAATTGATGGTTTCTTCTTTCTACTATTTCTAAATTTGCCATTAATACTGCATTATATAATGTAGAAGAAATTTGACATATTCCTCCTCCAATTCCATCTACGACTTCTCCTGAAACATATATTTTTGCATTTTTGTATCCTGCTGATGCAGTTCTAGCTCCTAATGTTTGATTATATGAAAATGTTTCTCCTGGCAAAATTACCTTTCCATTTAATTTTTCACAAGCAAGTTCTAAATTTGTTGTTCTATCCTTATCGCTTACGTCATATCTAGTAGTAAATGTAGATAATTCATCGGGAAATGCTTTTTCTCCTATATCTGTTAAAGTAATATTTGGTTTTGTTATTATTAATGGAATAATATATTCCTCTTTTTCTTCCTGTAAAATTGTTTTAGCTGCTTCTACATCAAAGTCTATTCCTTCTACTTCTGGATATACTGCAAATGGTTCTTCTGTTATATATGCATCTTGTGCTTCTTTATATATTTCTTCATGTATTTTTTCAATATCTATTGGTTCTGGTTCTTTATATATTACTGGTATTTCTATATAATCGTCATTACTATATATGTCATTTAATTTTTCTTTTACTATATTTAATAGATTATCTGTATCTACTTTGATTCCTGCTGTTCCTTTTGTTATTATTAATTCTTCATCTTCAACAGAATAACTAGATTCTATAACTATTCCTGGAATATTTACTCCAATATCTTCTATTGTTTGTCTTGTTACTTCTTCATTTAAAGTCATATTAATAGGTATGTTTTTCTTTCCTATTAATGTAAATAGTATTTCATAATTATTTTGAAAAATATTACTCTTTTTTCCTATACTATATGCTTCTCCAACAGCTTTTTCAATTTCATAATTCACTTCCATTAATGTTGGATTTAGTGATGATACATATTCTTCATATTTTAAATTAATTTCCTTTTCTTTCTTTTCATTATACATCAATTCTAATTTTGATGTAGCTTCTTCTTTTGTTAAACCTGACATATCTATTCCTGCAATTGATATACCACTCATTATTTTATCATTATTCATGTTCACAAGAGCAAATATTGTAGAAATAAATAATCCTACTACTATTATTATCGTTGTGATTATCGCTATTTTCATCTTTGTTCTTTTTTTCTTTTCGTACATTTCTTTCATTTTTTTTATTTGCTGGTTTGATTTTTCTTTTGATTTTTCAAACTTTTTGTTTTCTTTTTCGGAAACTTCTTTGTTTTTTTCTGTTTTTAACTGTTCTTTTTCAGAAGTTATTTTTTTTTCATCTTCCATTTTTATTTCCTCCGAATTTTTTAATCCTTCTCTCATAATTATATCCCCTTATTTTTCTCTATTTTTATCTTATCATATTCAAGTATTTTTGACAATATTCTATTTAAATTTATATATTTTTCAATAAATTTAAATATCCCTTTCTTTTAAATTTATTCTTACTGCTTGTTTCTTATGTTTTCTAAAATATTACATTTTTATTACATTTTGCAAAAATACTTGAACATTGTAGAATTTAATATTATAATGTTTTTAGCAAAAGATAAACAAGGAGAATTAACATGGAACTAACAAAAAATATATTTTTTAATACTGATAAATTAGTCGAAAATAGTAAAGTTAAAATTTCATATACAGGAAAGCTTTTTCAAGATGCTTCATCAGAAGTATCTATTCATTATGGATTTGGATTAAATTGGGATAATATAAATGATGTGGCTATGGAAAAAACAGATTTAGGTTTTCAAGCTGAAATTGAATTAGGTGAAGGGGAAACTTTTAATTTCTGTTTTAGAAATGAAAATAATTGTTGGGATAATAATAATGGTCAAAATTATATTTTTCCATTAGAAAAAGTTCAAAATGAATTAATTGTTTTAGAAGATGAACCTGTTGCATTAGGTTCTGCTAGGAAGTTAAGAAAATCTTATTTATGGAGTAAAAAGATTCGTTTAGCTGTTTATAAGATTATTACTTATTTTCCTAAAATTATTTCTGGTAATTATAAAAGAAAATTAAATCATAGTGAAAATTAATATATAAAAGAGATATAAAACTAATTTATATCTCTTTTTCTATTATGTAATACTCCATCCACCATTGATTGAAATTATTTGACCTGTTGTATATTTTTCATTAATCAACCAATTTACACATTTTGATATATCAGAAGGTTCTCCTATTTTTTGTAGTGGTATTTCTTCTGTTATATCTTTTAATTCTTGCTCTGAAAAATCTTTACACATATCTGTATTTATTATTCCTGGTGCTATTGAATTTACTCTTATATTTGATGGACCCAGCTCTTTTGCTAATGATTTTGTTAATCCATCCATTCCTGCTTTTGATATTGAATATAATACCTCCATTGATGCTCCTATCATTCCCCATATTGATGATATATTTATTATACATCCATTTTTATTTTCTATCATATTTGGAATTACTTCTTGTGAAGTTATAAAAGCTGAATATAAATTATTGTTAATTAATCTATTCCAATCCTCATCTGTTTCTTCTGTAAATAACTTATATTCACTTATTCCTGCATTATTTATTAATATATCTACTTTTTTATATTTATTTATAGTATATGTAATCATTTTTTTTACATCTTGTCTTTTAGAAACATCTGCTTTTATAATATCAATTTCTATTCCTTCTTTTTCTAATTCTTCTTTTAATTTAATTGCTTTTTCCTCTGATTTATTATAATTTGCAATTACTTTTATATTTTGTCTTGCCAAGTTTTTTGCAATTTCTCTACCTATTCCTTTCGATGCTCCTGTTACTATTGCTATTTTTTCCATTTTTTCTCCTTTCAATAATTCAGGTACATTCCTAATTTATTTACTAAATATTTTTACTTATTATATAATATAATACTATCAAATTTGAGTCAAGAAAAAATTAATTATACTTTTTTTATTATATTTTTAATTATAATTATTTTATATGTTATAATTATATTAGTAGTTTTGAAATATTACTAATAAATAGGAGGGGGATTATTGTTGAAAAAATTAAAAAGAATTTTATTAATAGCTTTTATTATATTTATTATTTTATTAGTATCAGTTTTTGTAAGAGAATTTATACTATCTAACGAAGGTGATTTGGATAAATCTAATCCTATGACACGAGAGGAAATAATTAGTCTATTAGAAAAAGGTAATGATTATGACAATTATTATTATAGATATGACTCAGATTTTGATACTCTAAAAACAGAATATTTTATAAAAGATGGTATTTCCGTATGTTATGTAGAGGGTTCTTTACATTCTTGGATAAATTTTAATGAAGATCAACAAGAATATATAACTATATGGGATACAAAAACTGACAATGAAAATTTAATAGCAACTATTACTAAAAATTTTACTACAACAGAATCTAATCAAATGGGATATGATTATTCATTAGTTACAGATTATGAAAATTATGATTTTGAATATTTAGGCAAAAAATATTATGATGAAAGAAATATTATTGTTATAAAGATGAAAACAAAAAACTATAATACTTATACAAATTTTTATATTGATAGTTCAACTGGTGTAATAATGGCAAGAAAAGATGTATCTAAAATTTTCTTTATCACCACTCATATTAATTTTTCAAATAGAAATGTTCAATTTGATGTTGTAACAAATGAAGATATTAAAAGACCTGATTTAAGTAAATATCAATTGCTAGAAAATTAATTTACAAAAAATAAAAAAGCCAATAATTAAGAGTTATTCTCAAAACTAATGACCTTTTATAATGGAGCCACTTCCCAGATTCGAACTGGGGACCCTCGCATTACAAGTGCGATGCTCTGGCCAGCTGAGCTAAAGTGGCATATTAAATTGGTGACCCGTACGGGAATCGAACCCATGTCTCCGCCGTGAAAGGGCGGTGTCTTAACCGCTTGACCAACGGGCCTTATATATAAAGAACTAAATAATTATTTTTCAAATTATTTAGTTTCTTTTGGTGAGCCATCCGCGACTCGAACGCGGGACAACTTGATTAAAAGTCAAGTGCTCTACCACCTGAGCTAATGGCCCATATGCTTTGTGAAATCACAATGCTTATTTATATTACAATATTTTTTCATAAAAGTCAATACATTTATGAAATTTTTTTGTCTTTTTTGTAATTTTTTTATGTTATTTTATTAATTTTAAATATTTATGCATAAAATTTATATAAATTTTATGCATTTAATTTTTCAACAACTTCTTCTACATCTATTCCATGTACTTCACATGCTTCTTCTAATGTTTCCATTTGAGATGCTGGACATCCTATGCAATGCATTCCAACTTCTAATAATATCTCTGCTTTTTTAGGATCTTTTTCTAATATTTCTCCTATTCTAGTATCTTTATCAAATTTCATTTTTATCCCTCCTACTATATATGTTTTATTTTTATATTATTAAGCTGTCTTATATTTTATCATAAATTTTATAAAAAGTATATACTAATAAAAAAATTTATTTTAAAATAACATAATGATATTATTTTTATTATATATATTATTTATCTTTTTATTTCTTTATATTCATCAATATATTTTTTAGTTGTTATTTTATACTTGTGTAAAAAAGTCTTTTTATTTTAATACAATATATACTTTATAGAAATGATTAATATAAAATTTATTTTTTACCTTGAATTTTTTGTCTAAAAAAGATATAATTTGAGTTATAATATTTAATGTGAGGGGATAAAAATGAAGTTAGAACAAAATGATAAATCTCTTTTATTTTCTGAGACAACAATACCAGATATATTTTTTTCTGAATATTTATCTGAATTACCTAGTGACTATTTAAAAATATATTTATATTTAATTTTTTTGTCTAAATATGGTAAAGACATTAAATTAAATGATTTATCTAAAAAATTGAACATTCCTTTAAATGGTATTAATAATGGTTTTAAATTTTTAGAAGATCATGGGTTAATAACTAAAAAAGCTTCTGGATATATAATGATGGATTTACAAGAATCAACACTTCATAATTTGTATACTCCTAATTTAACCATGTCAAAAGAAAAAGTGGCTCAAAATTCTAAAAATAAGGTCAGAGTAAAAGCTATTGAACATATTAATAATATGTATTTTCAAGGTATTATGGGACCTTCTTGGTATAATGATATTGACTTGTGGTTTAATAATTTTGGATTTGATGAACAAGTAATGATAGCTCTTTTTGATTATTGCTATAAACGTAGTGCTTTGCATCGTAATTATGTTCAAACTGTTGCAGAAGCTTGGGCGTCAAATAAAATTAAGAGTTGGAATGATTTAGATCAATATTATGCTAAACAAGAAAATTTAAATAAATATAAAAAATTAATTGCAAAAAAATTAGGAAAACATTCTGGATTAACTCAATATGAAGAAGCATATATTGAAAATTGGGTTTTAAACTTTGGATATGATATGAATATTATAGAGATTGCTTTAAAAAGAACTACTTTTAAACAAAATCCTACATTTGAATATATTAATAAAATTATAACTGACTGGCATGATAGAAATCTTAAAACACCTGATGAGGTTAATGCTTTTCTTGAACAAAGAAAAGTTCAAGAAAAGAACTCAAAAGATTTAAAATCTAAGGTTAAAAAAGCAAATTATGAACAAAGAAATTATGATAATCTTGATTTTCTTTATTCTAACCCAGTAAAAAAGGAGGATTAAATGTCTAATGAAATTTTAAATTCTTTATTAAAAGAATATGAACAAAAGAAATTAAAAGCAGAATTAGATTTAGAAAAAAGAAAAATTGAATTATATAAAAAAATACCTCAATTGCAAGAAATTGATGATAAAATAAATAATTTAGCTTTTAAAACGGCGAAAAATCTTTTGAATAATAATTCTTCTTTTTCTGATTTTCAAAAACAGATTGAGGAATTAAAATATAAGAAGGCTTGTATTTTAAGGGATGCAAATATTGAACCTAACTACTTAAAACCTTTTTATTCTTGCACAAAATGTAATGATACTGGCTATATAACAAAAAACAATTATAGAACAGACATGTGTTCTTGTTTAAAACAAAAATTATTAGATTTTTCTTTTAATAAATCTAATATGTCAAATTTAGAAAAAGAAAATTTTGATACTTTTGATGCAAATATATTTTCTGACGAAGTAGATGTTTCAAAATATAAATTCAATATATCTCCTCGTAATAATATTTTAAATATTAAACAAAAATGCATTGAATTTGTTGAGAATTTTGATAATCTTGAATACAAGAATTTGTTATTTACTGGGAATACTGGTTTACGGTAAGACTTTTATGTCAAATTGTATTGCAAGAGAATTGCTAAAAAAAGGTAAAACTGTATTATACCAAACAGCTCCTGTACTGCTTGAAAGCGTAATAGATTATAAATTAAATAAGCACAGAAATTACAGTGATAATATTTTAGACTCTATTTTGGAAACCGATTTGTTAATTATTGATGATTTAGGAACTGAAAGTTTAAATAGTATGAAATTAAGTGAGTTATTTAATATAATAAATACTAGAATTCTAAATTTAAACCAAAAAATAACTAAAACAATAATTTCTACTAATTTAAATATAAATGATATTTTTAGTAATTATGAAGAGCGTATTGGTTCTAGAATTGTCGGATATTATGATATATATTGTTTTTTTGGTGATGATTTAAGATTCAAAAAAAGATAATTTTATATATTAATACTTTTTTTATTATAAATGGGACACATTTTATTTTTTAATGTGTCCCTCTTTTTATTCTTCTACTAGTGTACGTTCTTTTTTTAGTAATTTTACTTTCATTTCTTTATGGAATTTTTCTGCATTTTCTTACATAAACTGCATCCTCTTTTTCCCTTTTTTGTTTGAATTCGATTTTACCAGTGCTCTCTATCCTAATATCTTACCTTATTAATGACTAAAATTTTATCATCTTTTTTCATACTATTACTTCCTAATTATATTATATCAAGAAAAATCCCCATCTTGGGGATTTTTTATATTTTTATTTGACCATCATTTGGATTCTCAATTTCTTCTGGTGTTAGTGTTTCTATGCTTACTACTTTTCCTCCATCGTTTGTTCTCATTAGAGTTACTCCTTGTGTTGATCTTCCTAAAACACTTATATCTTTTACATTAATTCTAATAATTGTTCCTGTGTCTGTTATTAACATTACATCATCTTCTTCTGTTGCAATTCTCACTCCTACTAATTTTCCAGTTTTTGGTGTTATTTTATATGTTATAACTCCTTTTCCTCCTCTAATTTGTACACGATATTCATCTAGTTCTGTTCTTTTTCCAAATCCATTTTCAGTTATTGCAAGTAATGTCGCTTTCCCTCCTGCTATAACAGATTCCATTCCTATTACTTCATCATCTTCTTCTAATCTGATTCCTATAACTCCTTGTGCAACTCTTCCAATAGGTCTTACATCTTTTTCATCAAATGTTATACACATACCATTTCTAGTAACTAATACAACATTATCTTGTCCATCTGTTA
>CALXKA010000010.1 GCA_944388765.1 uncultured Clostridia bacterium | reverse complement strand
GCTTAAGCCCAGAAGTGCCAGTACAAAAGCCTTCTAGGCTAAGAGCAAACCACCTGTTTTACAGGTGGTCATGATTGAAAAATGTCAAAAAAGGGTATATAATATGTGAAGTTCATAGATATAGAGATATATGTAGAAAAATAGATAGGAGGAGTTATATGTATTTAGAGTATGCAGATGTTATAATTGATGTAAACTCCGTTAAAAACTGGTACATTATTTTTCTAAATACTGGTTTTAAGTATGAATATTCTCAATATTCTAAGGGGGAAAAACCATTGGGTTGTCCTGCTAGAATAACAGATGGAGATGTCAGCAGAGCCAAAAATGATGGCGTTGATATAACCGGTATAAAAGAAAAAGATTTTTCAGAAGAGGAAATGCAGAAGAATATAGAAGTTGCTAAGAAATTCCTTATGTCAGATGAGTATCCTTTTGGAAAAGTAAAAAGTTAATAAATACCTATCTATGAACGAAATTGAGCCAGTTTAAATTTAAACTGGCTCAAAACTTGCACAAAAGAAGAAAGTGTAGTATTATAAAACTAATTTAGGAAGGAATGATTAAAAGATGAAAGTTTTAGCAATAGGTGATTTAGTAGGTAATGCTGGAATTAAAAAAATGAAAAAAGAAATAGAAAATATAAAAGAAGAAGAAAATATAGATTTTGTTATTGTAAATGGCGAAAATGCGGCAGAAGGAATGGGAATGACAGAGCAAAATTTTAATGATATATTATCTTGTAAAGTTGATGTAATAACAATGGGTAATCATACATGGGGGAAAAAAGATATTTTTAAGTTTATAGATCATCCAAAATTAATAAGACCAGCTAATTATCCAAAAGGAGTAGTTGGAAAAGGATATGGTATTTATCAATGTAAAGATAAAAAAATAGCAGTTATAAATTTAATAGGAAGAGTTGATATTAATGTTCTTTCTGAAAATCCATTTATTGTAGTAAATGATATAGTTGATAGACTAAAAAAAGAGGTAGATATGATTTTTGTTGATTTTCATGCAGAAGCAACAGCTGAAAAAATTGCAATGGGATATTTCCTAGATGGTAAAGTAACAGCAATATTTGGTACACATACACATGTTCAAACAGCAGACGAAAAAGTATTACCTAATAAGACAGGATATATTACAGATATAGGAATGACAGGACCAAAATATTCCGTAATTGGAATGGACATAAAAGCATCATTAAAGAGATTTGAAACTACATTACCAGAAAGATATAAAATAGCGCCAGGAGAATGTATATTAAATGGAGTTGTTTTTGATATTGATGATAATATTAATAAAGTAAAATCTATAAAAAGGATAAATATTTAAAGTTATGATGAGAGATAAAATAAGAAAAAATTTGAAAAATATCTTATTCAAATATTAATTTATAATTATTGCAAAAATATGTCGAATACTAATAAAATATGCGATGAGTTTTGTAAAAAATTTCCAAAAAATGCTTTACAACTACTTCCAAATATTGTAAAATAAAAATCGTAAAAGTTGCAACAAAAAATAAATTAGTAGGAGGAAAAAGAGAATGGAAATTTTAAAAATCTCATCAAAATCAAATCCTAATTCAGTAGCAGGAGCAATTGCTGGATTAGTAAAAGAATCAAACAAGGCAGAAATGCAGGCAATTGGAGCAGGAGCTTTAAATCAAGCTGTAAAAGCAGTTGCAATAGCAAGAGGATTTGTTGCACCAGCAGGAGTAGACTTGATCTGTATACCAGCCTTTGCAGAAGTTGAGGTAGAAGGTGAAGATAGAACTGGTATAAAATTGATAGTAGAATCACGAACATAGTATAGGGATAAAGAAGATAGAAATAACAGACTGTTAATATTGGCAGTCTGTTTTTGATATTTGATATAAATTAAAATAAATATCTTGAAATTTTAGTAGATTTAATGTATGATAGGCTAAGAATAGAAATAAATATTTGAAGCCTTAAAAGAAAGGAACATAGAAGTATGAAATCAAATTGGGTGAAATATATTTTTATTGTTTTCATAATAGCAATATTGATTTTTGCTGTATTAAAAATGAGAGAAGAACAGCAAAATGAACAGTTAGAAGAAGAAGCAACATCATCAGAAGAAGAACAAGTCAGGGAAATTAGATTAGGAATAGCTCGGGTTTGATACAATAAACCCAATTCTTAGTAATAACAAAAATGTGCAAGATATTACAAAATTGATATATGAACCATTAGTAAATTTGACATCTGATTATAAGCCAGAAGCTTGTTTAGCAACAGAATGGGCAAAGCAAAGTGATAATTCATATTTGGTTAAATTAAGAGAAAATGTTAGATGGTCAGATGGCCAAAGATTTACATCAGAAGATGTACGTTTTACGATTGATAGATTAAAAGAAATATCTTCGATATATTCATATAATGTTCAATATGTTGTGGGAGTAGACGTTATAGATGACTATACTGTAAAAATAAATCTTGATAGGGATGTTCCTTTTTTTGAGTATTATTTAACATTCCCAATATTATCAAAAGATAATTATGAAGGAGAAGATTTTTCCACAACAGCAAAAAATAGTCAACCAATTGGAACTGGAAAATATAAAATTACAACAGTAGAATCATCAAATATAGTTTTAGAAAAAAATACATCTTGGTGGAATATAAAAGAGAAACCACTAACATTAGAAAAAATTATAGTAAATTTATACTCATCAATAGGAGAATTATATAACAGCTTTAAAATAGGAAATTTAGATTTAGTTGCAACAGATAATACGAATTTAGCAGAATACATAGGAACTATTGGATATACTCCAAAAGAAATTAAAGGAAGAAATCATACTTTTTTAGCTTTTAATATGCAAAATGAATTATTATCAAGACAGGAAGTAAGAAGAGCTATTTCATATTCAATAGATAAAGATAATATAGTTTCAACTGTATTTAATAATCAATGTATAACAAGTAGTTTTCCATTAGACTATGGTAGCAGGCTTTGTCAAAATACAGACACAAGTAGTGGATATAATACAGAGCAAGCAAAACGAGTTTTGGAGGAAGCTGGATGGACATATAGCCGTTCGAATTATTGGCAAAAAACTGAAAATCGTAGAACACAAAGAATAGAATTAAATTTATTGGTGAAATCAAGTGATTCAGCAAGGGTTTCTGTTGCTGAAAATATTAAAACACAATTGGAGTCTCAGGGAATTAGAATAAATGTTGTGCAAGTAAGTGATGAAGAATATACAAGTAGAATAAATAATAAAAATTATGATATAGCGTTATGCACACTAACTCTGTCTACAAGTCCAGATTTAACAACCTTTTTTGGAGATGGAAATTTATCAAATTATTCAAATGATGAAATTATAAATATTATGAATGAAGTTAAAAATACAACAGATGAAAATATATTAAAAGAAAAATATAACCGTTTGATAGAAATATATAAATCAGATGTACCTTATTTAAGTTTATACAATAGCAAATATACGGTTGCATATAATTCTGGATTAGTAGGTGAATTAACACCAAATTGGTTTAGTTCATTTTATGGAATCGAAGGATGGTATAAATAATTTTTCAAAAAGTATTGACAAAACAAAAATTTGGTATATAATAGTTTTATCAAACAAAAGTTCAAGAAATTAAGGAGGAAAATTCATGGGAGAAAATACAGAAAAAAAGAAAGCATTAGAAATGGCAATGAGCCAAATAGAAAAACAATTTGGAAAAGGTTCTGTAATGAAATTAGGAGAATTTAAAGCAATGGAAGTTGAGGCTATACCAACAGGAGCTTTAAGTTTAGATATAGCATTAGGTATAGGAGGAGTTCCAAGAGGTAGAATTATAGAAATATATGGACCAGAATCGTCTGGTAAAACAACATTGGCACTTCATGTTATAGCAGAAGCCCAAAAGATGGGAGGAGAAGCAGCTTTTATTGATGCAGAGCATGCATTAGATCCGATTTATGCAAGAAAATTAGGAGTAAATATAGATAATTTGATAGTATCACAGCCAGATACAGGGGAGCAAGCATTAGAAATAACAGAAAGTTTAATTAGAAGTGGAGCATTAGATGTAATAGTAGTAGATTCTGTTGCAGCATTAGTTCCAAAAGCAGAAATTGATGGTGACATGGGAGATTCTCACATGGGGTTACAAGCAAGATTAATGTCACAAGCTTTAAGAAAACTTGCAGGAGCATTAAATAAAACAAAAACAGTTCTTATTTTTATAAACCAATTAAGAGAGAAAATAGGAGTAATGTTTGGAAATCCAGAGACAACAACAGGAGGTAGAGCTTTAAAGTTCTATGCATCAGTTAGAATGGATATTAGGAAAATAGAAAATATAAAACAAGATGGAGAAGTAAAAGGCAGTCGTGTACGTGTAAAAGTTATAAAAAATAAAGTTGCACCACCTTTTAGAGAAGCAGAATTTGATATTGTATATGGCGAGGGTATATCAAAAGCAGGAAATATATTAGATATGGCTGTAAATTTGGATATTATTGAAAAAGCTGGATCTTGGTTTAGTTATAATGGAGAAAGAATTGGTCAAGGAAGAGAAAATGTTAAAAAATATTTAAAGGAAAATCCAGATATCTTACAAGAAGTCGAGGGAAAAGTAAGAGATAATTTTGCGAAAGCTTTTGAACAAAGCCTTGGAGAAGAATTACCTTCAATAGAAGATGATGAAGAAGAATAAAGTAATATAAAGTAATGTTTATATGAAGCAAGTAGATTAAATTTTTTATTTAATTTATTTGCTTTCTATTTTAACATGATTTAATAATACAAGATTGTGATAAAACAATATTATAATTCTTGATATTTATTATTAATTATAGTAGAATATAAAAAAGTTTTAATATATAAGGTGTTGGAATGATAAAATTAATTGCTAGTGATTTAGATGGAACAATAGTTGATAATAATAATCAAATATCATCATATGATTTAGAGGCTATAAATAGATTAAATAAAGCAGGAATTAATTTTGCTGTATGCACAGGAAAAACATATACCATGACTAAAAAACTATGCATGGAATTAAAAGCAACTTATGGAGTCTTTCGGAAATGGGACGCAAATTGTTAATTTAAAAACAGGAGAAGAAATTTTTAGAAATGTAATAACAAATATGCAGGCGCAAACATGTATAGATATAGCTGATAAAAATAATTTACATGTACATATTTATACAGATAATAAAATTGTATCACAACAAAGTTTAAAGTTTATGGCATATAGAAATTATCAATTATATAAAGAAGATATGGATTTTGAAATAGTAGATTCATTAAAAGAATATATAAAAGAAGAAAATCCCTGTATATTAAAATTAGTTATATCTGCTAAAAAAGATTTAATAGATGTAAAAAAGGAAATTTTAGGAAAAGAAGATTTAAAGATAATTCAAATAAAAAAATATGATGAATATAAAGATACAATAATAAATCAAGAATATGAATATTTAGATATAGTTCCAAAAAATATTACTAAGTATAATTCTTTGAGACAATTAAGCAAATATTTAAAAATTAATAATCAAGATGTTATGGCAATTGGAGATAATATAAATGATATAGAAATGATAGAAAATGCAGGAGTTGGAGTTGCAATTGGTGGAAGTTATGAAGAAGTAATTAACAAAGCTGGTTATGTGACTGAAAATACTGTAAAAACAGGTGGCTTTGCAGAAGCAGTATATAAATTTATAGAAATGTGAGGCAAGTAGAATGTATACAATTGAAGAATTTGATAGAGAAAAAACAAAAGTCCTAAAATATATATTATATAAAAAAAGAAGTGAACAGGAGATAAGAAATAAGTTTTCAAAAACAATAGATGAAAATTTATTAGAAGATATAATAGAATATTTAAAGGAAGCAGGATATATAAATGATGAGGAATTTATAGAAAAAACTGTCAATAATTTTATTGTACTTAAAAATTTGTCAATACGAGAGATGAAGTATAAGTTATTGGCAAAAGGATTAAATAAAAACAATATAGATGATTATTTTTATAACAATAAGGAACAGTTAGAAGAATATGAAAGAAAATCTATATCAAACATTTTATACAAAAAATCTGATTCAATGGAAAAAGAAGATATAAAAAAATACTTATTGAAAAAAGGATATAAAAGTGAAAATATTAATATAGTAATAGAAGATTATTAAAAGGAGATTTTAAATATGTCATTATTGATGCTAGAAACAAAGAAATACTCGATTAAAATAGATAATTTCGAAGGACCAATAGATTTGTTATGTCATTTAATTGACAAAAATAAAATGGATATATATGATATTAATTTAAGTGAAATAACAGATCAATATATTGAATATCTAAAAGAACAAGAAAGATTAAATTTAGAAATTGCTAGCGAATTTTTAGTGATGGCTTCTACTTTATTATATTTAAAGTCTAAAAAACTTTTGCCTAAACAAGAAGAGGAAGAGGAAGAATTAACAGAGGAAGAATTAATAAGGCGTATTATAGAATATAAAAAGTTTAAAGAAATAAGTAAAGTATTAAAAGAAAATTATATTACTTTCTCTAATAGGTATTATAAAATGCAAGAAGATATTAAATTACCGAAACAAAAACTAGAAAAAAATTATGAAGATACATTAATACCAAAAATATATAAAGAGTTGGTAGAAAGAAATAAAGTGAAATTAAATCAAAATGCTAAAAATATTGAAAAAATAGCAATTAGGGATAATTATACAGTAGCTAGTAAAGTAAAAGAAATGTTCAAGGTTTTGATAAAACAAAAAAGATTTATTTTTAATAAATTGTTTTCAATAAAAACTCATAATAAACAAGAAGTAGTAACTGCTTTTTCAGGCCTTTTAGAGTTATCAAGAAGAAGTAAAGTGGAAACAAAGCAAGAGGAACTGTTTGGAGATATAGAAGTAGAGAAATCTAAAAAGATAGTTTAATAACTATAAATTAAATTTTAATTAATATTTTCTTATATATGTTTAAATTTCAAAAAAATGGAAAAACTAATTATAACCTAAGAAGAAGGTGAGGTAATTGGTTTTTCTTTTTGTTTTAGCTGTATTATTAATAATATTGATAATCTTAGTATTCTCGAAAATACAAATTCAACTATTAAATTTTGAACTTTTTTCAATAAATAAAATTCACATAAATCCAAACTACGAAGGAGAATTGAAGTGGTATATATTTAGTAAAATACCTATTTTTAAAATAAAGTTGAATAAGAATATTATTAAAAAATTCAAATTAAAGGAAAAATTTATTGATTTTGATATAAAGATATGGGAAGAAAGGAAAAAATTTGACAAAGATTTTTTTAAAATTATTAGAAAATTAGAATTTTATATAAAACAATTAAATTTGAAAATAGACATAGGAACAGAAAACGCAGCACTAACTTCTATAATAGTCCCAATAATTAGTAGTGTTATAGCACTATTTTTAAGAAATAAAATAAGAACTGATGAAGAACAATATTTTATAATTCAACCGATTTACAAAAATCAAAATTATCTAAATATAGAACTTTCTGGTATATTTGAAATAAAAATGAACCATATTATAAATATCATATATTTATTAATAAAAAAAGATAAAAAAGGAGAGGATAAGTATGAGCGAACATCCAATAGAGGGTCTTATGACTACAGCTATGAATAGCATACAAGATATGATTGATGTAAATACAATTATAGGAGAGCCAATTGAAACATCTAATAATATTGTAATTATTCCAATATCAAAAGTTTCATTTGGTTTTGCAGCAGGAGGAAGTGAATTTAAAGGAGAAACAGTAGATGAATATACAAAAAGAGACAAAGAAGAGGCTATACAGTACAGACTTCCATTTGGTGGAGGTAGTGGAGCAGGAGTAACAATTAATCCTATTGCATTTTTAGTAATACAGTCTGACAATGTTAAATTAATGCCAGTTAGTCATTCTTCTTCAATTGATAAATTACTTGATTATATACCTGATTTAATGGAGAAAGTAAATAATATGATGAATCGTTGTATACAAAGCAAAAATGAGCAAACTCAGAGGATATTAAAAGATATGCAAAAAAAACATGACAAAAATATGAAAAAACAACAAGATGATAAAAAAGAAATTGAAAATAAGGTTGAAAAAGAAGTAGAGAAAATAAAAGATAAAAAAATATCACAAGATGATATTGATTATGAATTTGAATATGATGAAACAATAGAAGATGAATAATATATTGTTTTAATTTAGAAAAGACACAATATTGTGTCTTTTTATAATATTCATATTCTAAATTCTTAATAAATCAATCCATTTATATATAATATTTTTTGTCATAGTAAATAAATTAATTTTATCTACTGATGAATTAGAAACTAAATTTACAGTCACAAGGTTTTCACCGATTTATAGAATATGTGGCAGTACCTAATTTTTGACCTTTTTGAATAGGGGCTGAAATATTTTCATCAATAGTTATTGTTTGCTCTATATTTTTATCGTCTCCCTTTTTTATTAAAACACCAGCGTTATTTTCAAAGACAACATCAATAGTATCAATTATTCCTTTATTAATAGATATGGTATTTAAAATATCATCCTTTTTTGCAAATTCTTTATATATAAAATTATTAAAACCATAATCTAATAATTTTTCCGCTTCTGCAAAACGAACCTTAGAAGAAGGGGCTTTCATAATAACTGCAATTAAAGATAGACCATCACGAGTAGCACTAGCAGATAAATTATATAAAGCTAAACCAGTAGAACCTGTTTTTAAACCAGTTGCGCCTTTATATGTTCTAATTAGTTTATTAGTATTTGCAAGTTGCGATTTGCCATCACGTAAAGAATCCAGCCAAATAGTAGTATAATTAGTTATTTGAGGATGTTTACTTAATAATTCTCTTGACATTAATGAAATATCATAACTTGAAGTAACATGACCATCTTCATCTAGACCATGGCAATTTTTAAATGTAGTATCATTCATACCAAGCTCTTTTGCTTTGTCATTCATCATTTGAACAAATGCTTCTTGTGAACCTGCTAAGAATTCTGCCATAGCAACAACACAGTCATTAGCAGAAGCAACACAAATTGCTTTTAACATTTCATCAACTGTTAATGTTTCCCTAGGATCAAGCCATATTTGAGAACCACCCATAGATGCAGCGTTTTCAGTACATGGAATGGAATCAGTTAAAGAAATTTGACCATTATCAAGAGCTTCCATGATTAGTAATATGCTCATTATTTTTGTTACAGAAGCTGGTCTTAATTGTTCATGCTCATTATGTGAATATAAAATTTTCCCTGTTGATTGTTCAATTAAAATTGCAGATTCACATTCTAAATTTAGTGAATTATCATTAGTAGATGAGTCTTCTGAAATACTACTTGAAACATCAGTAGTTAAAGTATTAGAATCACTTGACCATACATATATTGATTCATTTGCAAGACAATTAGTAAAAGTAAAGAAAGTTATAACAAATATTAATGATAAACAAATAAAAAATTTAAAATTTCGCATAATCTACCTCCAACAAGATAGTACAATATATGTTGAATTTTAAATTTTATTCTTTATTTATATAATTATTCTTTTTTTAATTTTATTAAAGAAATATATACATAGTTGTCATCAGTACTTGCAAGAATTTTAATACCATTTGTTAAATTATTTCTAAACTTAAAATCATAACTACCATAAGCAACTGCTGCATCTAATCCTTTTTTTACATAAGGTACATTATTACTATGTTCATGTCTTTCTGTGACAACTAAACTAGGCACTGCTAATACAGCATTATATAAAGTAGTGCTTACTTGACAATTTCCTCCACCTAAACCTTGTTTCTTATTACCATTTTTATCATAGATATCTGCTTTTTCATAACCTTTACTAGTAGTTGCTTGACCGACTGTTTGGCAAAAAGAAAATGTTTCACCAGAATTTACAATAGTGTTATTTAAAGTATTGCATGTGATTTTTATATTGTTTTGTCTAGAAGTGTCTTTTGAATATAACTTGGTAGAAAATGAAGAAATAGTTTCTTCTTTGATAGTTTCTGATGGAGCAGTATTAGTATTTTCATAAGTACTGTCAGAATTATTATTAATTTCATTGCTACTAGAAGTTTTTTCAGCAGTATAATCATTATTTTTATTGTTTTTTGTGTAATAAAGATATATACCAACTCCAATTGCAATTAAAAGGAATATTATAAATACGATAATCCATTTATTTTTTTTCATTTTAATAATCACCAAATTTATTATAACCAGTAAATGATAAAATTATTATTTAAAATCTTCTTTTTAAGTTATTCAAAAATCTTATTTTTAACTGTATTAAAATAATATAGATAAAAATGAATATACTAATTTTTAAAATTGTTTCAATTAAAATAGAGGATGGATGTATTGGCAATAATAAAATAAAAATATAAGCTACAAAACAAGCAATTAAAGGAAAAACAATAAACTTAAATGGGTTAATATAATATTTTATTTTAGATTTCAATTGTAATAAGCTAACAGTAAAGTTTAAAAGCTCACTAACAAAAATACTTAAAATATATCCTATTATACCTAGATGAGGAACAACAAAATAGATGATTGCAATAGTGATTACTAAATCTAAAATATTACAAAACATTACATTAGTTTGTTCATTTATTCCTTTTAAAATATTATCAATTATATTATCAAGATACATAAAAAATACAAGAGGTGCAAGTAACTTAATCATAGGAGCTGCATCTAGATTTTGATATATAGAAAGACTTAGTTCATTAGAAAAAAAGAAAAATATCCCACTCATACATATACAAAATAAAGAAGCGGCTTTAAAAATTTTATTACATACATCTTTCATTCTTTTATAATATTTGCTTGCAAGTAGTCTGGAAAATTCAGGGACAAGTAGATTACTAAAAGAAGCAAAAAATACGTTTGCAAACATTAATATAGGTAATACCATTCCTGTAATTAATCCATACTCTGAAACGGCCAAAGAATATGATAAGCCTGACATTTCTAATCTAATAGGAATTAGAAATTGTTTTAAAGAAGATAGACCGGATTTTATGTATGAGGTTATTGCAATAGGAAATGAAATGTTAAATATTTTCTTTTTCATTTGTAAAGATGAAGATCTTTTATTTAAATATTTTCTTATATCAATTAAATAAAAAAATATGTTAATAGTAAATGAAAAAGCCTCAGAAATTACGTCTCCTAAAATTAAAGATATACAAATATATTCTATACATTTTGAAAGATTAAAATGTAATAAAATCAATGTAGAAATTATTTTAACAAGCATTTCAACTATTTGAGAAATAGCTCCTTTATATGATTTACCAACAGAAGAAAAATAACCATTTATAACAGAGGATACTGCAATAAAAGGAAGCCCTATTCCAATAACATAGATTGGTATATTTGAGACAGTAGATTTTAGCCAGTTTTGAGAAGCAAAAGGAGCAATTAGGAAAACTATTATAGCAGAGACTATGCTTAGTAAAATAGAAAAACAGATGCATGTTTTTGTAGCATTAATTCCTGTTAAATAATCTTTTTTTGCAAATTGTTCAGAAACAATATATGTGCAGGCAATTCCGATGCCAGAAGTAGCAATAGTAATTGCAAATGTATATATAGACATGATTAAACTAAAAATTCCAATTGCTTCTGTTCCAACTTTATTAGATATGTATATATTAAATATTAGTCCAATACCTCGCATAAATAGAGTAGTTAATGTTAAAATAGCACCATTAATTAAAAAAATTTTTGCTTTTCTCAAAAATATCACCATTTAAGTTTATGAAGAAAATCAAAAAAATATTGACATTTAAGCAAAATAAAAGTATAATAAATATGTATTATATAGGAAGAAGGAGAAAAATATGCTTGCAAAATACTGGAAAAAGATAGGTATGTTGATTTTAATAATTGCATGTGTTTTTAATATAATGAATAAACTAGTTCATAAATTATCATTAAATAAAGAAATGATTTATTCAGCAACATATATGCAAGAACAAGAAAAATAAAAATATCCTATAATACTACTTGAAAAAGAATAAAAAGTATGATATTATAAAATACAGTCATGTTTAAAATACGAGAAAGAGGTGAACTTGAAATGAAAGAAGGAATACATCCAGAATACAACCAAACAACAATTACATGTGCATGTGGTAATGTTTTAGAAGTTGGTTCAACAAAAAAAGATTTAAAAGTAGACGTATGCTCTAAATGCCATCCATACTGGACTGGAAACCTAAGACAAGAAACAGTTGGTGGAAGAGCAGATAAATTTAAGAAAAAATATGGATTAGCATAAAAAAATGTCACATAGAGACTTTCTCATGTGGCATTTATTTTTTACTTAATAATAACTTTTTTATATTATTTTCGTTTATGTAATCATAAACATCTAACTTTTTTCTTTTACTTGAAAGAGGTGCTATTAAATATCCTTTGTTTGTTAGAAAAATAGGATAATTAAATCTTCTTATGAAAAATTCTACGTTCCCATTATCATTTGAATCATAACCATATCCTAATTGGATCCACTTGTTATTTTCATCTTTTTTGAAAACTAAAATATATGGACGATAGAAGTTGGTTGTATCCATAATTTCAAAAGTTGCAAAATAGATATCATGAAATTCTAAACCTTCTATATCAATTTTTTTAATGTATTTAATATCTAGTAAATTCATTTTTCTGGCATCTTCTGGCATATAATTATAATCTTCTAATTCTTTTACTGGTTTAGGAATATTATCTGTGTAATATAAATTTATGGTATTTCCTAAATCGTAATCTATATATGCTTTCATTTCTAATTTTGCCCATAATTCAATTAAAGTAGTGTTTTTATTTTTTTTGTTAAGACTTAATAATCTTTTTATATTTAAGTCCTCAAAAAATTCATAGTTAATATCATCAGGATTTGCAAATCTTCCTTTTCTATATATTTCTTGCAAATTGAAATTATATAATCTTTTACTTATTTTTGTTTTTTCTATTGAATTAAATATTCCCATACTTTTTCTCCTTTTGTATTAATATATATATATTATATCATTAATTTAAAAAATATTGCAAATTGTTGAAAAATGTAATAAAATAGGATAGCAGAAAACATAGAAAGGAAAAAATATATGAATGAAATAGAAGAGCAAAAAAAATATATGCAAAAAGTAAAAGAATTGAATAATAAAAAAATGAAATATATGATTCTAACAATGGGGTGCCAATTGAATGAAAATGATTCTGAAAAGTTGTGTGGTATGTTAGAGAAGATGGGATATGAAAGAACTGAAAAACAACAAGAAACAGATATTGCCTTGTTTAATACATGTTGTGTTAGAGAAAATGCAGAAGATAAATTGTTTGGAAAATTGGGGGAATTAAAAAGATTAAAAGAAGAAAAAGGAATAATTATCGCAATTGGTGGATGTATGATGCAAGAAAAACATATAACAGATAAAATAAAGGAAAGTTATCCATTTGTAGATATTATTTTTGGAACTCATACACTTCAAAGATTTCCAGAAGATTTGTATAAAGTTTTAACTGATAAAAAGAGATTAGAAGATATTTTAGACAT
This sequence comes from uncultured Clostridia bacterium, assembly GCA_944388765.1. Lineage (GTDB taxonomy): Bacteria > Bacillota > Clostridia > TANB77 > CAG-508 > CAG-269. The sequence continues at coordinate 24,939 of CALXKA010000010.1, read as the reverse complement.
TGATGGTAAAATATATGAAGGATTACCAATAAAAAGAGATAGTAAAATAAAAGCATCTGTAACAATAATGAATGGGTGTAATAATTTTTGTAGTTATTGTATAGTTCCATATGTTCGTGGAAGAGAAAGAAGCAGAAAGCCAAGAGCGATTATAGAGGAAGTAAAAGAACTTGCAAAAGAGGGATATAAAGAAATAACCTTATTAGGTCAAAATGTGAATTCATATTTAAGAGTTGAAAGAGAAAAACAAATACAATTTGAGGAATATAATGGAATTAATTCTTTTGCAAGCTTATTAAAAGAAATTAATAAGATAGAGGGGATTGAGAGAATTAGATTTGTTTCACCACATCCAAAAGATTTTACTGATGATGTGATAGAACAAATTTCAAAATGTGATAAAGTATGTAAATTAGTACACTTACCGCTTCAATCTGGAAATACAAAAGTACTAAAAGAAATGAACAGAAAATATACAAAAGAACAATATCTAAATCTAGTTACTAAAATGAAAGAGAGAATACCAAACTTAACTTTATCAACTGATATAATAGTAGGATTTCCAGGAGAAACAGATGAGGAATTTGAAGATACATTAGATGTTGTAAAAAAGGTAAAATTTGAGCAAGTATATATGTTTATATATTCAAGACGAGTAGGAACGCCGGGAGATAAAATGGAAAATCAAGTACCAGATGAAATTAAACATAAAAGATTTAATAGATTAAAAGAATTAGTTGAAGGCCAAATAGAAGAAAATAACAAAAAATATGTTGGAACAATACAAAAAGTTTTAGTTGAGGGAGAAAGTAAAAATAATAAAGAATTATTAACAGGAAGAACAGATAGTAATAAAGTTGTTATTTTTGAAGGAGATAAGAATCTTATTGGGCAAATGGTAGATCTAAAAATTATCTCTGAACATATGTGGTATTTAAAAGGCGAATTTATAAATAAATGATCAGAAGAGGAGAAAAACTATGAGTACAAATGAAACAAGAGAAGAAAATATAAAAACAATTGTAAAGTTAGGAATAGATGTAAAAGATATTGCAGATGTATATCTGAAAGTTGCAAGTAAAGGACATGATATATCTAAACAAAAATTTATAGAGCAATTAACTAAAAATTTAAAATTTTTTCAATCTAGAAATAATGGGTTAGATGAAACACAGGAAGTTATATATAAAGATGATGTACTTAATATGCTAGTGAAAAATAGAAATATGATTAATTTAGATATAGAAAAAAAGATTAAAAATATATGTAGTAAATTGGATTCATATTATTTCATGACAAAAGCAGAAACAAATAAAGTTATAAAAAATAATCCTAATATATTTAATATAAATATAGTTGATTTAGAAATATATGCAACCATATTATCAAATTATGTAGTTGAAATAGATAATAATATTGTGAATTTATTTGAATATGTAGTAAAAAGACAAAGTGATTTGCTAAATCAAAACGTGAATGACATATATTCAAGGCTAAGATATTTAGTAGATAAGAAAGCTACTAAGAAATTATGTATAGAAGAAATTTCAAATCTGGGGAATGTTAAATTTATGATATCTGGAAAAGAAATAGAAGAGAAAGATATTAAAAAATTTGATGATTTACCTAAATATAATGGAGAAAATATTGTGGAATATAAAGAAAAAGTAAAAAGGAGTATACAATAAAAGGGAGAGAAATATAATTGGAGAATTTGATTTTGCAAGCAATATATTCAATACCTAAGTTAGATTTAGAAATGTATTGTAGTATGAATGGAATACAACTTGAAGAGTTATATGAGATAGTAGAAAATTATCCAGATGAAAATATAAAATATTTATTTTTAAATAGATATCCTAGAAATGTGGATAAAGAAAATCCCCTATCGGGAGAAAATATAATAAAGCAAATATTAAAGATTAAGCATATGAAAATTAGAGAAATAGCTGAGACTTATGGAGTTAGTAAAAGATGGGTATTTAGGATATTAAAAAAAGAAAAAGAAATAAATCCACAATTATATAATTTATATAGAAAAAGCAGATTAGGAATTTTAAGTTCAGAAGAACAAAAAATGATAGATGAAATGCCAATAAATGAAATTTCATGTGAACAGATAAAAAGAGTAAAAGTTTATTCTACAAAAACAAGAAAAACAGAAGCAATTTTTAAATCAGATGAAGAAATAAAAGAAAAGATATATGAAGAAATAGCAGAAACATGTGAAACTCTTGAAGAGTTTGAACAAAAAATAAAGAGTGAAAATGTTCAAAAAATAATATTAAATAGAATAAAAAAACAAAAAGTTATTATAGAAATTTTTGAAAAAGAATGTGACAATAATTTAGAGGATTTATATATGAAATTACAACAAAGAAGTGTAAATAAAAGAATATTAGAAAGTTTTATAAAAATAGATGAAGAAGATTCATTGATAGATATATATAGAAAAAAGTTTGAAGAAAAAGGAGAAAAATAAATGGCAGAAAATAAAGAATTTTCACCTATGATGCAAAGATATCTTGAAACAAAAGAACAATATAAAGATTGTATATTATTCTATCGTTTAGGTGATTTTTATGAAATGTTCTTTGATGATGCAATACTTGCAGCAAGAGAATTAGAAATTACTTTAACAGGAAAAGACTGTGGACAAGAAGAAAGGGCGCCTATGGCGGGAGTTCCACATCATGCAGCAGAAATGTATATTGCAAAATTAGTTGCAAAAGGATATAAGGTTGCAATTTGTGAGCAGTTAGAAGATCCTAAAAAAACAAAAGGTATAGTAAAAAGAGGAGTAATTAGAGTTGTAACTCCTGGTACAATTGTTGAAAGTAATATGCTTGAAGAAAGAAAAAACAATTATATAATGTCAATTTTTAAATCAGGAATATATTATGGAATTAGTATATGTGATATATCAACAGGAGAGTTTTATTCAGCAGAAATAAAAGACAATTATAATTTCCCTATGTTATTAGATGAAATAGCAAGATATACTCCATCTGAATTGGTTATTAATTCAATGATGAAAGATTGTACAGATGAAATAAATAAAATTAAAGAAAGATTTGAAAACATATATATTACGAATTTTAATGATGATTTCTTTAAATATGATATAGATGTTTTACCATTGAGATTTAATATAATAGACAATAAAAATAAAAAGATAGAAAATATTAGAGAATATACACTTGCTGTACCATCAATAAATGCGCTAATAGAATATATAGAACAGACTCAAAAGACAAATTTGGACCATATTAATAAAATTACAGTATATAAATTGTCAAGATATATGGCATTAGATATTAATGCCAGAAGAAATCTTGAAATTACCGAAAAAATGAGAGATAAATCTAAAAAAGGAACTCTTTTATGGGTTTTAGATAAGACTTCTACTTCAATGGGAGGAAGACTACTTAGAAGATGGTTAAATGATCCATTGATAGATGTAGCAGAAATTAATAGAAGATTAAATGCAGTAAAAGAATTAAAAGATGATATTATTCTAAGAGGAGATGTAATCGATAATTTAAAAAAGGTTTATGATATTGAAAGATTGTCTGGAAAAATGGCATATGGAAATGCAAATGCAAGAGACATGATTACTCTAAAAAATTCCTTATATAAATTACCAGATGTAAAAAAAGTTTTAAGTGGTTGCAAAAGTGAAATGTTAAGAGATTTATGTGAAAATCTAGATGAACTTCAAGATATCTATAAATTAATAGATAAATCAATTGTTGATGAACCACCGATTAGTATAACAGATGGGGGAATAATAAAACTTGGATATGATGAAGAAATCGATAAATTGAAACTTGCTCAAACAGAAGGAAAAAATTGGCTAATTCAATTAGAATCGGATGAAAAAGAAAAGACAGGTATCAAAAACTTAAAAGTTGGATTTAATAAAGTATTTGGATATTTTATTGAGGTAACTAAATCAAATTTAAATCAAGTTCCTGATAGATATATACGCAAGCAAACTTTGACAAATGCTGAAAGATATATTACAGAAGAGTTGAAAAATTTAGAAAATCAAATATTAGGCGCAGAAGAAAAAGTAACTAGCTTGGAGTATAATGCTTTTACAAAGATAAGAGAAGAAATAGCAAAAAATATAAGAAGACTACAAAGAACAAGTGAAGTTGTTTCAACGTTAGATGTCTTATCTTCTTTTGCGCAAGTGGCAGAAGATATGAATTATTGTATACCAGAGGTTAATTCTTATGGTACTATTGATATAAAAGAAGGAAGACATCCTGTGATTGAAAAAATATTAGGAGCAGGTGGATTTGTTGAAAATGATACATATTTAGATGAAAACGATAATAGATTAGCAGTAATAACAGGCCCTAATATGGCAGGTAAGTCTACATACATGAGACAAGTCGCATTGATTACATTAATGGCACAAGTGGGAAGTTTTGTTCCAGCAACTTCTGCAAAAATTGGAGTCGTTGATAAAATCTTTACAAGAGTAGGAGCATCTGATGATTTGAGTATGGGTCAAAGTACTTTTATGGTAGAAATGATGGAAGTTGCAACAATTTTAAAAGAAGCTACTAAAAATAGCCTGGTTATACTAGATGAAATAGGTAGAGGAACTTCTACATATGATGGTTTATCAATTGCTTGGGCTGTTGCAGAATATATAGCTAATAAAGAAAAATGCGGAGCAAAAACATTATTTGCAACTCATTATCATGAACTAACAGAGTTAGAAGAAAAGTTAGAAGGAGTGAAAAATTATTCTATTGCAGTAAAAGAAAAAGGTGAAGATATAATCTTTTTAAGGAAGATTGTAAGAGGAGGAACTGATGAAAGTTATGGTATCCATGTTGCTCGTTTAGCGGGAGTTCCAAAAGCTGTTACTGAAAAGGCAAATGAAATACTAAGATCACTTGAAAGAAAAAATATTTTAACTGGTAAAAAGCAAGAAAAACAGGATAAAAAGCAAGTTGAAGGACAATTTGATTTATATAATTACAAATTAGCAGAAATTGCTCATGAAGTAGACAAGATAAATTTGAATGAATTAACTCCAATTGATGCCTTAAATACATTGGTTAAAATTAAAGATAAATTGAAATGAGTAAATTTGAAGGGAAGTAGTTAAAATGGGAAAGAAGGAATCAAAAATATTTAGAGATAGATTGAAAGGAAAAAATGGCACAAGACAAAGAAGTGAGGAAGAGATTCTATTAACTTTGTATCCAGTAGATGAAATAAAAAAAGCAGAGGATAGAATGGTAAATAAACAGATTGCAAAAAGAAATAGAGAATTTGCTAAAAAAGGCATATTGATTCCTCAATCACCAGGAAAAGAAAGAGATTATCGTTATTTTAAAATTATACCAGGAGATGAAGAACTTGAAGATATTGAAATATCAGAAGAACAATTCAATGATCCGAATTTTTTAGGACTTAAAAAGAAATGTATGGTATCAGTTTATAAAAAAGAAGATGGGAGCGAGCGTCTTATCACTGTTCAGACTGTTGGAAAATTCACACCAGAAGAAAAAGAAGGATGTAAGAGGCTTAAAAATTTAAAACAAATGCAAGAATTATTTGAGAAAGATATATAAAAAAATAGTATATGTAGAGGTCACAATTTGTGACCTCTTAACCATTTTATATTTCTAATTTCGGCTCATACTTTTCAAGCCACATATTTACCTGACAAAGGTATGCCATAAGTTGTGGCCCGAGTCATCAATTGACCAAACCATGGTCTTTTAAATGATGATCCATTAGTTTCTAAAATTTCCAAAATATATTTTCTATTAAGTAAATCATTAATTGGAGCATCAGGTTTCTCCATAATTCTGCTTAGCATAGATTTTACTTTTGCTAGATATGTTGGATTATGAGTTTTAGGATAAGGAGATTTTTTTCTATCTATAATTTCACTAGGTAGGAAATCTCGGCAAATATATCTAAGTAATCCTTTTTCTCTTCCGTTTAAGGCTTTCATTTCCCAAGGGATATTCCATACATATTCGGCTAGTCTATAATCACAAAAAGGGACTCTAAGCTCAAAGCCATTGTACATTGCCATTCTGTCAGAACGATCTAAAAGTGTTTGCATAAACCAACTTAATGTTAAATGAGATATTTTACGCTTTTGGACGGTTTCGATTGTATCTGTATCTAGAATTTCAACTTCATTTAAGCTCTCATGATATCTAAAATCAATATATTCTTTTAAATTTATTTTTTTACTTAAATTTGGATTTAGTAAGTTTTGTCTTTCGTTAATTGCAATTGACCATGGAAAAGTATTACTTTTTAAAGCATCATCTCTAAAAAACCATGGATATCCTCCAAAGATTTCATCAGCACATTCACCAGTTAAAGATACAGTCATTTCATTTTTTACATTTTTGCAAAATAAAAGTAAGGAAGAGTCGATATCTGCCATGCCAGGGGTATCTCTGGCTATCATTGCATCTTCTAAATACGATGCTAATTCAGGAGTATCAATTACAATTTTATGATGTGTTGTATATAGATTTTTATTCATTAAATCAATATAAAAGTTATCTGAGTTTGGTTGAAAATCACTTTTAACAAAATTCTTATCGTTATCTACATAATCTATTGAATAAGTATTTAAAGGGGGAAGCCCTTCTTTTTTACAGTAGTCTGCTGCAAATTTAGTTATAATACTAGAATCTAAACCACCAGATAGAAATGTACATAGAGGAACATCAGATACTAATTGTCTTGTTATAGCATCATTGAGTAAAAATTTAAGATGCTCAGATGTTTTAGCTAAATTATCTTTATGTTCTTTTGAATGTAATTTCCAATATTGTTTATAATGAAAACCAGAACTATTAAAAATTGCATAGTGAGCTGGTTTTAATTCATAGATATTTTTAAATACAGTAGTCCCAGCAGTGTGTGCAGGACCTATTCCAAATAATTCATTTATTCCTTGGTTGTCTATTATTTTTTCTATGTTTGGATAAGCAAAAATACCTTTTATTTCAGAAGAAAAGATCATAGTATTATCTTTTATAGTATAAAATAAAGGTTTGACTCCAAAATGATCTCTTGCTAAAAATAATTCTTTTTTATTCTCGTTCCAAATGGCAAAGGCAAATATTCCATTTAAATGATTTACAACATCATTTCCAAAATAAATATAACTTTTAAGTAATATTTCAGTGTCACTATGACTATTAAAAGTAAATCCATTATTTATCAAAGTTTCTTTTAATTCTTTTGTATTATATATTTGGCCGTTGTATACAAGGACATATTTTTCATTAAAATAATTTTCAATCATTGGTTGTTTTCCACCTTCTGGATCAATAACAATTAGCCTTCTATGTCCCAAAGATATATTTTTGTCTATGTAGTATCCTTCTTCATCAGGGCCTCTATTTATTAATGATAGATTCATTTTCTCTATAATGTTCTTAGAATTAGATAAATTTTTTTCTAAGTTTACAAATCCTACAAATCCGCACATTTATATTACTTCCTCCATTTCTATTAAAATTAAAACTCTTAATATTGTATGCAAAAAAGTATATAAAATTTATTGATTTTGTAAAAAAATTATAGTAGACTATTAAATGTAATATGAGAGAAAGAAGGTTAATAATGTTATTAAGAAATATTATAAAACATTTTTGCTTAATTACACATCATAGGTGGTTAGTATTTAAGTTATGTTGCAAAATAGGAGAACCTTGGAGAGGGTTTGTTCATGATTTATCTAAATATTCATTTACAGAATTTGCAGAGAGTGTAAAGTATTATGTTGGAACACATTCACCTATAACAGAAGCTAGGAAAGATAGAGGTTATTCAGAGGCTTGGCTACATCATAAAGGTAGAAATAAGCATCATCATGAATATTGGGTAGATGATTCAGCTCCGGATCCAACGCCTGTTATTCCATATAAATATGCTGCTGAGATGTTATGTGATAAATTAGCAGCAGGAATTGTATATCAAGGTAAGAATTGGACAAAGGAATATGAGTTAAGTTATTGGAACAGAGAAAAGAAGAAGGTTATAACCAATGACAAGATAAAAGAATTTATTACAGAAGCCTTAGAAATGGTAGCAAGAAATGGAATTGATAAAACTTTCAACAAGAAAAATATACAAACTATTTATGATAAACATTGTAAATAGATATAATTATAAATGTAATACTTGACAAAAATGCAAAATACTTGTATAATCGTATAGTGATAAATAACGAAAAGGAACAGATATAAGAGGATATATCTATTAGCGAGGAGGGATTAGAAATGGCACAACCAAAAAGAAGATGGTCAAAAGCAAGAACACACTCAAAAAGATCAACTTGGAAAAAAGAACAACCAACAATGGCAACTTGTTCACATTGTCATGAACCAGTAATGCCACATAGAGTTTGTAAAAACTGTGGATATTATGATGGAAAAGAAGTAATATCAAAAAAAGAAACTGAAAATTCATAATTTTGGATAACACCTTTTATGGTGTTATTTTTGGTTTTTGATATATTGACAAATTTAAAAGGTAAATGTACAATATTTATTATATATAATTAGAAAAGAAGTGATGATATGTTAGAAAAATTGTTAAAAAAATCAGGATGGACAGATATAATAATAGCATTAGTATTCATATTATTGGGAATAATGTTAATAGTTAGTCCCGAAGTAATTACAGCTATGATTTCTATTATATTAGGTGTTATTTGTATAATAATAGGAGTATTAAAATTTTTTGACTATTTATACAAAGGGAAAACAGATAACTATTTAATTGCTATTTCAATAGTTGCCATAATAACAGGAATTGTTATTATGTTCTGTGGTGATATAATTTTTTCTGTGTTTAGAACTTTAATATCAATATGGATTATTTATAGTGGAATTATGAATTTACAAACATCTATTATATGGAAAGATTATAAATCAAAATTATGGATAACAACTTTAATATTATCTATTATAACACTTATAGCTGGAATATACATGTTAGTAAATCAAGGATCAATGTTACAGATGATTGGTGTTATAATATTGATTTATGGAATTATTGATATTATAGAAAATATAATATTTATCAAAAAAGTGGATAATTATTTATAATAACTAATTAAAAAAGTGGAGGAACGATGAAGAAAGAATATAAAAAGATAAATAAGAAAAAATTGAAAAATAGTTTTAAATATGCTATTGAAGGTATACAAAGTGCTTTCAAAACGGAACAAAATTTAAAGATACATTTTATTGTTACAGCAATAGTAGTTTTTTTAGGAATCTTGTTAAAAATAGATTATATAGAATGGGCAATATGTTTTTTACTTTTTGGATTTGTAATAACAGCAGAGTTATTAAATACTGCAATTGAAGTGACAGTTGATTTAGCTATGCCTCAAAAAAATGATAAAGCAAAACTTGCAAAAGATATAGCAGCAGGAGCTGTATTGGTATCGTCAATTACAGCAATACTAGTAGGAATAGTGATATTTCTACCTAAAATTATAAATTTATTTCTATAATAATGTTAAGAAAACAAACCATGTACTAGAAATTAGTATATGGTTTGTTTTTTTGCTTTTAAACGAACTTTTTAGAAAAACATGTCATATAATGCAATAAAGGAGGAAGAAAAATGTTTAGAAATTGTAGAAAATGTTATTGCATGAATAATGATTATCAAAATAGTGATTGTGAAATGCAAAATGACATCATTGAAAATCAATGTAGCGAAGTAATTTCATATGAAGATATGACTAATGATTGCGAATGTGGTTTTGAAGAAGAATATAATGTATTTCCAGAAAATCCAATGCTTGCTCAAAGTTATGTACCATATCAATATATGAATAAAACTTTTAAACCTTGTGTTGGTTTAAAAATGGGAACAATATTTCCAGAATTGGTAAGCCCTTATGTTCCTGGTCAAAGTATGGAGGAAATAAGGATGATAGAAAATATGAATGAGATAGGAAAGGGGTGCAATAAATGTCAGTAGAAGAAAAAAGAAACTGTGGATGTTGTTGTAATCAAGAAGAAAATACAGTTGACTGTGATATGAGAGAAGAAATGATAAGAGAAATCCGTTGCTTAGAATTTGGAATTACAGAACTTGCTTTATACCTAGATACACATCCAGAAGATCAAAAGGCACTTTGTTTACACAGAAAATATTGTAAACAATCAAAAGAATTAAAAGACAAATATCAAAAAGTTTATGGCCCTCTTACTATAAATTACCCTTGCAACAAGTGGAGATGGTTAGAAGAGCCATGGCCATGGGAAAGGGGGAATTATTAATGTGGACTTATAATAAAATGTTACAATATCCAATAAATATAAAATGTACAGATCCAAAACTTGCAAAAGTAATTATTTCTCAATATGGTGGACCAGATGGAGAACTTGCAGCATCTTTAAGATACTTATCACAAAGATTTGGTATGCCAGATCAAAAAGCAAAAGCAATATTAAATGATATAGGAACAGAAGAGTTAGCTCATTTAGAAATGGTAGGAACAATAGTACATCAATTAACTAAAAACGCAAGTATTGAAGAAATAGAGAAAGCAGGTTTAGGAGCATATTATACAGATCATGGTGTAGATGTATATCCACAAGCAGCAGCGGGATATCCTTTTACAGCGTCAGTTTTAGCTTGTAAAGGTGATCCAATAGCAAACTTACAAGAAGATTTAGCAGCAGAACAGAAAGCAAGAGCAACATATGAAAAATTAATTGACTTATGTAGAGATAATCCAGATGTAATAGATCCATTAAGATATTTAAGGGAAAGAGAAGTAGTACACTTCCAAAGATTTGGCGAAGCGCTAAGAGGAGTTCAAGACAAATTAGCTGAAAAGAAATATTATATAAATAATAATTGCTAATTTTAAATTAGTATTCGTATTTTAATAAAAACTGTATTCCAAGATATATGGAAATACAGTTTTTAAAATTTCAGAGATTTATTAAATGTTAGTTCTAATGTAAAAAGTGTTTGATGAAAATGTCGAAATGTGTTATAATACAAAGGAAACATAAAGGAGGAGAAAATGAAAGTTACTTTTTATTCTAATTTTTTAACGCATCATCAATTACCTTTTTGCCTAGAAATGAAAAAAAGATTAGGAGACAATTTTAAATTTGTATCAACAGTTAAAATATTTCAGTGGAGACTAGACTTAGGATTTGAAGATTTAGACAAAAAATATGACTTTGTAATTAGAGCATATGAAAGTAAGGATATGTATAACAAAGCAAAAAAGCTTGCAATAGATAGTGATGTTGTAATTATAGGGTCAACAACAGATGAATTAATAGAAGAACGTCTAAGGCAAGATAAATTAACTTTTAGATATAGGGCAAGGGTATTTATTTTTCCAGATGGATTTTTAAAAACAATATTTAATAAAGAAAAACTAAAATTATTTTATCAAAGACATATTAAATATCGAAAAAATAAAAATTTATATTTGTTATGTGCAAATGCATATGGGGCCAAAGACTTTAATTTACTTGGGCTATACAAAAATAAAATATTTAAATGGGGATATTTTTTAAAAACAAATGAATATGACATTAATGAATTAATAGAGAAAAAACAAAGTAAAGAAAAGGTACAGATAATATGGGTGGCTAGGTATATAAAGTGGAAACATCCTGAGGTTGTTTTAAAGTTAGCAAAAAACTTAAAAAAGCAAAATTACGATTTTGAAATAAAGATGCTGGGTACAGGTGAATTGATAAATAAAATAAAGAAAAAAATAAGTAAAATAAATTTAGACAACGTAATAGAAGTAGTAGGGCAAGTGCCAAGTGATAAGGTTAAAGAATACATGGAAGAAGCTGACATATTTATTGGTACAAGTGATAAACAAGAAGGATGGGGAGCTGTTGTAAATGAATCTATGAATGCAGGGTGTGCAATTGTGGCCAATGTAAGGATGGGTTCAGTACCATTTCTCATAAAAGAAGGAGAAAATGGATTTACATATAAAACATATGATGAATTAGAAAGAAAAACTAAAAAATTAATAGAAAATAGGGAATTAAGAAAAAAGATTGGAAAAAATGCTTATACTTTTATCACTGAAAAATGGACAAGTAGTATAGCAGCAAATAATATATTAAAGTTATTTGATAGTATATTAAATGGAGAGGAGTTCAATATAAATGAGGGACCAGCAAGTAAAGAATAAGAGATTTAGTGTTATTATTATTGGATATAACATAGAAGAATACATAGAAAGAGCTATTATAAGTGTTGAAAATCAAAGCTTTAAAGATATAGAAATAATTGTTATAGATGCCTGTTCAACAGATAAAACAGCAGATAAAATATTAGAGTTATCATTAAAATATAAAAATATAATTTTTAAGAAAAGTGATAAAGAAAAAAATGCTGGGGGAGCTAGAAATATAGGATTGGATATTGCGACAGGAGAATATATAGTATTTCTTGATGGAGATGATCATTTAGCAGACCCAGAAGTGTTAGATAGATTGAACAAGACAATAGGACATGATGAGCCTGATATCATATACTTAGGGTTTAAAATTGAAGGAAATAGAGAAGAAATTGTTATTCCAAATGAAGAAAATTGTACAAAAACATATAGAGCAGCTAGTGATAAATATCCAAATGTATGGAGTAAGTGCTGGAAAAGAAATTTTTTAGCGGAAAACAATATTAGATTTCCAGAAAATCGTTTTTATGAGGATGTATTATTTGTATATAACGGTGTTATGAAAGCAAAAAGTTATAAAATAGCTGATTATATAGTCCACCATTATATAAGTGGAAGAAAAAATAGTATGACAACAACAATTAGTTTTAAAAATATAGAGGATACAGTTCAAAATTTGAAAGATTTATTAAAAATGAAGCATACAAATCCGACGAAGGAAATTGATATTATTATAAAAAAAGAAATAAATATGTGTAAAAAAAGATTAGATATTATTGAAAATTCTATCTTCCCAGAAGATTATATAAACGAAAAAGATTAATGTTAGAAATTATTATCAAATAAAATAAAAGATGAGAAATGACATAATTGTCATTTTTTTAATATTGATACTATTTAAATATTAATGTATAATGAAATAACTCGATAGGTGGAGGAAAATAAATATGAGTAATAATGTAAGAATAGAAATAAAGAAACATTTACTTAAATTAGCAGATAAGAAATATCAAGAATTTCATAATAAATTATGTCCGAATACAAATAATATAATAGGTGTTAGAGTACCAGTATTAAGAAAATATGCAAAAGAATTAATACAACAATATGAAATAAAAAATTTATTATCAAATATAGATAATGAATATTATGAAGAAATAATGCTACAAGGGATGATAATAGGATTATCAAAAGAGAAAGATTTTAATGTGATAAAGGATTATATTAAGGATTTTATACCTAAAATAGATAATTGGGCTGTATGTGATGGCTTTTGTGCAGGTTTAAAAATCACAAAAAAATATAAAAAAGATATGTGGGAATTTATACAAGAATATTTAAAATCAGATAAAGAATTCTATTTGAGATTTTCAATTGTTATGATATTAGATTTTTATATAGAAAAAGAATATTTGCAGAAAGATTTTGAAATCTTTAATAATATAAGAAACAATAAATATTATGTACAAATGGCAATTGCATGGGCAGTTTCATTATGTTTGATTAAATATTATGATGAAACAATTAAATATTTGAAAAGTAAAAACTGTAAATTAGATGATTTTACATATAATAAAGCATTACAAAAAGCAAGGGAGTCTTTTAGAATAACTAATGTGCAAAAAGAAGAATTGAAAAAAATGAAAAGATAAAATATTATTAAAAATTTATAAAATCTATTTGATAAAAAACTATTTTGTGATATATTATAAAAGAATTTTAAATAGAAAAGGAATGAAATATATGAAACAAGGAAGAAGAGTAGAAAGAAAAGTACAAAAGCAAAAAACAAAAATGTCAAAAGAAGAAATAGAGAAAAAGAAAAAAATAATAAAGAAAACTTTTATAACGATTATAGCTTTATTTGCAATTTTTATTATAGCTATGATTGTAAATAATTTTGTTATATTAGATAATAATAAAACAACAAATTTAGTTATAAATAATAGAAATGTTACATCAAATTTGAAAAATGAAATATTGATTGAAAATAATGTTATATATTTATCTAAATCAGATATTGCAAATTTCTTTGATAAATATATATATGAAGATGAAGAAACAAATCAGATTATTACAACATATGATAAAAAAATTGCTGCAATAGGATTTGAAAATAATGAAATGACAGTAAATGGATCGAAAAAAGAAATTTATGCGCATGTAATAAATAGAGATGATACTATATATATTCCAATCTCAGAGATGAAGGATATATATAATATTGAGATAGAAAATATTGAGAGTACAAAAGTTATAACAATGGATTCTTTGGATAGAGAACAAAAACAAGCAATAGTAACATCAAATTTAGCAGTTAAATCTTCTACAAATTTTATAGCAAAAACAGTAGATAGAGTAGAAAAAGGAGATACAGTAATAGTCATTTCATCTGAAAATGGTTATTCTAGAATAAGAACACAAAGTGGAAAAATTGGATACATGAAGTCAAACAAATTAGAAAATGAATTTGTAATAAGACAAAATATGGAAGAAGAAAAGCAAATTGAAGGAAAAATAAATTTGACATGGGATTATTTTTCACAATATGGTTCTGCACCAGATAGAAGTGGAACAACAATAGATGGAGTAAATGTAGTTTCACCAGCATTTTTCTATTTAGATTCAGATGGAAAGCTAAAAGAAAATGTTGGAGACGAAGGACAAGCATATATTGAATGGACCCATAATAATGGATATAAGGTATGGCCAATGGTATCAAATGCAGAAGCAGCAAGAGAAAGTTTATCAATTACATCAGAAATTATGAATAGTTATACAAAAAGGCAAGAATTAATTGAAGATATTGTAAATATGTGTGTGAAATATGATTTAGATGGAATAAACGTAGATTTTGAAAATATGAGACAAGAAGATATTGATATGTATTCGAGATTCATAATAGAACTTACTCCTAGATTAAAAGAAATAGGATTAGTTACCTCTGTTGATGTGACAGCACCAGATGGAGGAGAAACTTGGTCATTATGTTTTGATAGAAATGTAATAGGAGATGTAGCTGATTATATAATTTTTATGGCTTATGATCAAAATGGTGTATCAAGTACTAAACCAGGTACAACGGCAGGATATGATTGGGTGGAATTAAGTTTGAATAAATTTTTGACAACAGAAGAAATAGAACCAGAAAAAATAATTTTAGCTGTTCCATTATATACAAGAGTTTGGACAACTAATTCAGAAGGAGATATAATAAGTAATCCAACAGTAGCTATGAAAAATATTGATAATGTAATACCAGAAGGCACAGAAAAGAAATGGAATGATGATTTAAAACAAAACTATGTAGAATATTCAGATGGTGATAATACAAGACAGATTTGGATAGAGGATATAGATTCTTTGAAGGCAAAAGTTTCTTTGATTAAGGAACATAATTTAGCAGGAGTTGCATCTTGGGAAAAAGATATGGAAACAGATGAGTTCTGGTCAATGTTAAAAGAAGAACTAGAAATAAAGTAATTTATTCTAAAAATAGCTTGACATTGTAATTTAAGGTGTATATAATACTAAAAAAGCACATTTGGAGGTAATTTGACTAATGCAGGAACAAAATGTATTTTTTGCAACTAATAATTATCAAAATTTAAAAGATGAAGATATAATATCAAAGATAAAAGCAGGAGACGAAAAGGCTTTAACATATTTATTAAATAAATATAAAGAATTAGTAAATATAAAAGTAGGAAAATATTTTTTGATTGGTGCGGAAAAAGAAGATATAGTTCAAGAAGGTATGATAGGATTATATAAAGCAATTAAAAATTTTGATAAAAGCAAGCAAAATACATTTAAAACATTTGCTAATATGTGTATAGAAAGACAATTAATAACAGCTATAAAAACTTCTAATAGACAAAAACATATGCCGTTAAATTCATATTTATCTTTGAATATAGCTGCATATGATAATAATGAAGAAAATAGTGTAGAGCTAATAGATACATTTAATAGTAATTCGGTTGAAGACCCTTTGGAAACAGTAATGAAAAAAGAGTATTATAAACAAGTGCAAGATGGAATCGAGAAATCGCTAAGTAAATTTGAGAAACAAGTTTTAGACAGATTTATAAATGGTGAAAGCTATAATGTTATAGCGCAAAAATTAAAGGCACCTGTAAAATCAGTTGATAATGCTATACAAAGAATAAGAAAGAAAGCAATAAAAAATATGTTTGAAAATTAGAATTTTGGAAATTTAAAAAGTAATTTTATTAACTCTAAATTTTTTAATAAAATTACTTTTTAATACTAAAATTTGCTTCCATAGCTCAGTTGGTAGAGTGCTACCTTGGTAAGGTAGAGGTCACGGGTTCAATTCCCGTTGGAAGCCCCATTTAGACTATAAAAAGATAAATTCTACATAATTAGTTATAAAAGCAAATTAGTTATAAAAGCAAATAATTTCTATTGACTTTTTGCAAAAAAGATATTAAAATAAATAATATATAAAAAACGAGTAAGAGAAAAAGTAAAATATAGGTTACATTTAGAGAGGGTTAGCCGTTGGCTGAAAGCTAACTTATGAAAACATATTTGAAAAACTACCTCTTCAAAGTTTCTAGTGAAAAAGCTAGACGTTTTAGATACGTTATAATCTTATAATCAAGTGAAAAATAGGATGGAACCGTGTAAATATTACACTCCTATGGATAATTTAATATCCATTGGGGTGTTTTTTGTATATTTATCCCTGATGGAAAAAAGGAGGTTTTGTTATGGTAAAAATAACATTAAAAGACAATTCAATAATTGAGGTAGATAGAGGAACAGCAATTATTGATGTAGCAAAAAAAATTAGTGAAGGATTAGCACGTGTTGCAACTTGCGGGGAAATTAATGGAGAAATAAAAGATTTAAGGTATGAAATAAATGAAGATTGTAATTTAGTTATTCATACTTTTGAATCTGATATAGAAGGGAAAAAGGCTTATTGGCATACTACATCACATATAATGGCACAAGCTGTAAAAAGATTGTTTCCAAATGTTAAATTTGCAATAGGACCAGCTATTGATGAAGGATTTTATTATGATTTTGATGTAGATAAACCTTTTACAGATGAAGATAAAATGAAAATACAAGAAGAAATGAAAAAAATAATTAAAGAAAATATAAAAATTGAAAAGTTTTCTTTGCCAAAAAAAGAGGCACTAGAATTAATGAAGGATCAACCATATAAACAAGAATTGATAGAAGAATTACCAAAAAATGAAGAAATAAGTTTTTATAAACAAGGTGATTTTACAGATCTTTGTGCAGGGCCTCATTTAGAGAGTACAGGAAAAGTAAAAACAATAAAGATATTATCATCTTCTGGTGCATATTGGAGAGGTAGTGAAAAGAACAAAATGCTTCAAAGGATTTATGCAATTTCTTTTCCAAAGGCCAGTCAATTAGAAGAATATTTAAATTTATTAGAAGAAGCAAAACAGAGGGATCATAGAAAAATAGGAAAAGATTTAGATTTATTTATGACTCACAAATTGGTGGGAGCAGGTTTGCCAATGTATTTGCCAAATGGTGCTACAATAAGAAGAATATTGGAACGATATATACAAGATAAAGAAATCGCATTAGGATATGATCATGTATATACACCATCACTCGCAAATACTGAATTGTATAAAGTAAGTGGGCATTGGGATCATTATAAAGATGACATGTTTCCTATAATGAAAATGGACACAGAAGAAATGGTTTTAAGACCGATGAATTGTCCTCATCATATGTTAATATATAAGAATAAAATGCATTCATATAGAGATTTGCCAATAAGAATTGGGGAATTAGCACATGATTTTAGATATGAAAATAGTGGAGCTGTTTGTGGATTAGAGCGTGTTCGTCAAATGTGTCAAAATGATGCACACCTTTTTGTAAGACCTGATCAAATAAAAGAAGAAGTAGGAAAAGTTTTAAATTTAATAGTTGAAGTTTATCAAAAAGATTTTGGATTCCCAAGTTCAGCTTTTCAATATAGATTGTCTTTAAGAGATAAAAATAATAAAGAAAAATATATTGATAATGATGAAATGTGGGAAACAGCAGAAAATCAATTACGAGAAATTTTAACAGAGCTAAATATTGATTTTTATGAAGCAGAAGGAGAAGCAGCTTTTTATGGACCTAAAATTGATATACAAATAAAAACTGCGTTAAATCATGATGTAACAATACCAACTTGTCAATTAGATTTTGCGTTACCAGAGAGATTTGAATTAGAATATATAGGAGAAGATGGAAAAGCTCATAGACCAGTAGTTATACATAGAGCAATATTGGGTTCTTCTGATAGATTTATATCATTCTTAATAGAGGAAACAAAAGGTAATTTCCCTGTATGGCTATCACCAGTACAAGTTAAAATATTACCAATATCAGAGAAACAATATGAATATGCAGAGAAAATTGAAAAACTAATGCATGAAAAGAGAATACGTGTGAAAGTAGATAATAGAAATGAAAAAATAGGATATAAAATACGTGAAGCACAGCTTGAAAAAGTTCCATATATGTTAGTAGTAGGACAAAAGGAAGCAGATCAAAATATTGTTTCTGTACGTTCAAGAAAAGATGGAGATGTTGGAACTATGAAAATAGAGGAATTTATTAATAAAGTAATAGAAGAAGATAAAGAAAAAGTTAGTAAATAATATGCAAATCGACATAAACTTTAAAAAGTTGTATAATTGATTTAAGGTAACTGTTGTTTTTTGAAAGAAAAATTTTCTTTCTTAGTCGCTGGTTTCTGCGATAGTGAAACAGAAGGAGTAATATGACATTAGTAATCATGATGGTAGTAGCTTTTTGGGCATTTTGTAACGGGTATGTTTGCAAAGACATTGAAGATACAGAAAACAAAAAGCAGAGTTTTAGAGAAGATGCAGGAAGGACTCTTCCGGGAAGATTGTTTTATTTCCCAGCTTGGATCTGGACTAGCCTTTCTGAAAGAAAGAAGGTAGCTGAATAAAGCTACCGCTTTCTTTTTTGGTAGTTGATTTATTTAGTTAACTATGTTAAAATTTGATAGTAAATATATAGATTAGAGGAGAAATAATAATGAAATTAGGAATAGTAGGATTACCAAATGTAGGAAAAAGTACATTGTT
Organism: uncultured Clostridia bacterium; assembly: GCA_944388765.1. Lineage (GTDB taxonomy): Bacteria > Bacillota > Clostridia > TANB77 > CAG-508 > CAG-269. The sequence goes on along the minus strand of CALXKA010000010.1, from coordinate 5,607 downwards.
TAATAGTATAACAAAAGCAGGAGCAGAATGTGCAAATTATCCATTTTGTACGATTGAACCCAATGTGGGTGTTGTTCCTGTACCAGATGAAAGATTAGATAATTTAGCAAAAATGTATAATCCTCAAAAAGTTACACATGCAATTATTGAATTTGTTGATATAGCAGGACTTGTAAAAGGCGCTAGTCATGGAGAAGGACTGGGAAATAAATTTTTATCTCATATCCGTGAAACTGATGCAATATGTGAAGTTGTGAGATGTTTTGAAGATTCTAATGTTGTTCATGTTGATGGTAATGTAGATCCAATAAGAGATATTGAAACAATTAATTTAGAACTTATATTTGCAGATATCGAAACTGTTAATAAAAGATTAGATAAAGCAAGAAAGAATTTAAAGGCAGATAAAAAATATCAATTTGAAATAGATTTATTAGAAAAAATAAAACAAACATTAGAAAACGGGCTATCAGCAAGAACAATTGAATTTAATGAAGATGAACAATTATTAGTAAAAGAAATGTTCTTATTAACTACAAAACCTATATTATATATTGCTAACGTTTCAGAAGAACAACTAGAAAATATAGAAAATGACTTACTAGTATTAAAAGTAAAGGAATATGCTAAAAAAGAGAATGCAGAAGTTATACCTTTGTGTGTAAAAATAGAAGAGGAATTATCTAGTTTAAATGATGATGACAAGAAAGAGATGTTAGAAGCTTTGGGATTAACTGAATCTGGATTAGATAAAGTTATAAAGAAAAGTTATGATTTGCTAGGATTAATGTCATTTTTAACAGCAGGAGAACCAGAAGTTAGAGCTTGGACAATAAAGAAAGGTACAAAGGCACCAGAAGCAGCAGGAAAAATACACTCAGATATACAAAGGGGATTTATTAAAGCAGAGATTGTTTCATATGATGATTTAATAAAAGAAGGATCAATGTTAGCTGCAAAAGAAAAAGGATTAGTCCGTTCAGAGGGTAAAGAGTATATAATGCAAGATGGAGATATTGTTTTATTTAAATTTAATGTGTAATAAGTGTAATTATTCTGTAATAAAAATGTAAAATAAAAAATAGAAAAAAGTATTGACTTATATATAAATTAAGTTTAAAATAAAAATTGTAAGAAACAAAAGAGTAGTATTTATAGTTTTTTGTTGTAATTACTTGAATTATATTAGAAAAAATGGTATAATTAACGATGGTTATAAGAATACTAATAAAAAACAAATAAAGGTGAGGAGAATGAATATGAAGAAGTCAAATTTAGTTAAAATAGTTTTAGTTTTATGTGTAAGTTTAATGGTTATGTTATTTAGCACAAGTGTTATGGCAGCAGAAGAAATTGATTTAACAGAAACTTTAAATAATATGAGTAATAATACAAATACTAATAATACAAATACTAATAATAGTAATTCAAATAGAGCAAATACAAATACAAACAATACAAATAATACAAATAGAAATACTAATAATTCAAGTATATATAATAATACAAGTTTACCAAAAACAGGAATTACAGATTCAATACCAGTAGCAGTATTACTTGTTGTATTTGGAATTTCATCAATATATGCTTATAAGAAAATAAAAGATTATAAAAATATTTAATATATTAATAAAGAAAGCCATATAGGCTTTTTTAATTTTGAATAGCTTTTAGTATAATTCTATTACCATTTAAATTATTACATGTAATTAATGTGAGATATTTTTTATTATGATCATATTGAAATATTGGACTTAAATCATTAGGATTAACTTCATAGATAGATGTTACGGTATAAGTGTATTTTTCTTTATTATTGGAGTAAATATATATTATATCATTAGTAGTTAATAGGTATATATTACTAAAAAATTTACCATTATCATAATTATGTCCTGCTATACATATATTACCAATATCATTGAGATTATTTCCATAGAATTTACAAGGGGCGATTTTTAATAATTCTTCGTTTAGATTTGAAAAAATTGGATAATTTATTTTTATTTTAGGTATTTCTATGTTACCAAATAATGTATTATCTAGTGGATTTTCATTTTTTTGTGTGTTTATATTGCTGTATAGATTAGATAGATTATAATTGCTAGTTATTTGTTTTGAAATTTGTTCTTGTTTATAAATTTTATAGAAATAATCAAAAATAAAATATAAAATTATCGAAATTATAATAATAGAAAGAATTAATTGGGTAATAAATAAATACTTTTTTTTATAATATTTATTTTTAGTAGTTAAAATTTGTATCATAATTACCTCAAATTTTTATAAAAAATTTCATATAATTTATTATTTACAAAAAGAATAATAATATAATAAAAAATTATTAAAATTATTTGGTAAGTATAGAAAAAGAATAAGGAAATCTTATTCTTTTTTGGGCATTATTTCAAAAATAATTTTGAAACAGTTAAATTTATTTAGATTATTGTTTTCTAGACAGGTTAAGTACAAATTTAATTCATCTAAATTTTTGCAGGCTGAAATAATAATAGGATTAAGATCATACTTAAACATTAATTCTAATGAAAAATCAAATGCTTCAAAGAGAGATGTTTTTTCTTTATATCTCATTAAATTATATGTCTCTCTAAATCTAGAAAAAAAAGAATTTTTAAATTTTTCTAGTGGTATAATATATATGTCTTCAACAACTTGTTGTAAATTATGATATAAATCTGTTTTTTCTTTATATATTTCTTGTATATCAGAATAAAGATAGGGAAGATATGCTTTTTGATCTTTTTCTGAAATTAATAATGTAAGTTGATCTCCTTCACATTCTTTAAATCTATGTTTGAAAATTTCATTAGTATTATCCATTTCAAGCCTCCTAAAATTATTATATATATAAATTTAAAAGTTGTAAATAAAAATACTATTACATTTTTATTACAATATTGAATATGAATTGAGAAAAATATCATAATATGATATTATAATTAAAAATTATAATGAAAAGGTAAAGTTGCATGTATAAAATAGTAGATTTTGAAAAAAAGAAGAATAGATCATTAATTATATTAAAAATATTTAACATATGTATATGTTTGATTATTATACCGATAATAATATATAATATTACATTGATAATAAAGTATATTATTAATCCAAGAGAAATACCTGATTTTTTAGGATATAAAAGTTTTGAAATAATGTCAAGGAGTATGGAAAAAACTATTAATAAAAATGATGTTATAATTGTAAAAGAAGTACCAGAGGAAAATATAGAAATAAACGATATTATAGCATTTGATAATAATAAGGAGATTATTACTCATAGAGTTGTAAAAATAGAAAATATTGGAGGACAAACTTTTTATACTACAAAAGGCGACAATAATAAATTAGAAGACAAAGATAAGATTTCTTATGATCAGATAGAAGGTAAATATATTTTTAAGATTAGTAATATGGGGTATTTTATAGAATTTTTAAGAAATAGATATATATTGACTATTTTATTTATTATATTAATTTTTTGTTTGATTCATATAGTAAAAGTTAAACATAGAAGAAAAATAAGACATGAGAAATTTAAGGTAGAAAATGTCAGAAAATAATAAAATTTGGAGGTAATAATGGAAGGAACGGAAAAAGATAGTAAAAAGTTAAAAAAGAGAATTGCTATAAATGGAATAAGTATATGGAGAATACTGGCATATTTTATTATATATAGTGTGGCTGGATATATAATAGAAACTATATATGGAATGATTACAAAAGGAGTTTGGGAAAGTAGACAAAGCTTTTTATATGGCCCTTTTTGTGGTATATATGGATTAGGGGCAGTAGTAATGATAGTATGTTTACACAAATTTCCTAAAAAGTATAATGCTTTATTTTTAGGTGGATTTGTTGTTGGATCTATTGTTGAATATGTTGTTAGTTTATTTGGTGAGATGGTATTAGGTGTAAAATGGTGGGATTATTCTAATATGCCTCTTAATTTGAACGGAAGAATATGCGTTTATTTTTCTATATTTTGGGGATTTTTAGGTATATATTTAATAGCTTCATTGAATCCAAAAGTTGATAGAATAATAAATTGGATTAAAAGTAAATTTAAAACACAAAAAGCATTAAAAACTTTTGTGGTTACGGTATTTACTTTATTAATGATAGATTGTATAGCTACTGCTTTCGCAATAGAGTTTTTCTTAGTAAGAATGATTGAAAAAAATGATTTAAATGTTGCTAATAGACAATTAGTAACTGAACAATATGAAAAGATATATGGAAATAAGAATTTATCAGATTTTATATATACTTTTTGGGGAGACAAAAAGATGATTAAAACTTTCCCTAATTTAAAAATAAATGATGTTGATGGTAATATAATATATATGGATAGTCTTTTAGACATACAACCATATTACTTAAAAGTTCATAATATAATTAATAAGAATAACCAAGATGTAGAAGATGATATAAAAGGTGAACCATAAAAATAATAGGAGTATGATTAGTAAAAACTTAACTAATTATACTCCGTTATTATTATATATTTGCTAATGGATTTTTTTCAACAGCATCTCTTACTTGCTCATTATTAACATGTGTGTAAATTTCGGTAGTAGATATACTTTCATGACCTAATAATACTTGTAAAGCCCTAATATCAACATTACCATATTGATACATTAAAGTAGCTGCTGTATGTCTTAATTTGTGCGTAGAGAAATTTTTTCTATCAAGCCCAGCATTTTTTAGTTCTTTATCTACTATATGTTGGACAGTTCTCCTACTGATTCTTTCTTTTCTCTCACTTAAAAAAAGAGCTTTATTATAATTGATTTTAGGTCTAACTTCTAAATATTCATATAAGGCTTTTAGACAAGATTTATTTAAATATATTATTCTTTCCTTATTTCCTTTACCAATAACAGTTAATCTTGCTTCACTAAAATCAATATCATTTATATTTATTCCCACTAATTCTGACAAACGAAGACCACAATTTAAAAATAATGTTATTATAGCGTAATCTCTTTGGTAATTTCTATTATCTTCGTTAGATGCAACCTCTAAGAGTTTTTGGCTTTGTTCAAGATTAAGATATTTAGGAAGTCTTTTATCAGACTTAGGAGTTTCCAAATTCTGAGCTGGATTTATTTCTATCAAATTAGCTTTTTGTGATAAATAATTGAAGAATATTCTTATTGTTGAAGCTTTTCTTGCTCTTGTTGCTGATTTACTTTTTAATTCTATTGCCATATAACTTAAAAAAGCATGAATGTCATCTAATTTGATTTTTTTTACGGTGTCTAGTGAAATGTCATCAATATTTATTTTTGAAAAATCCTTTTCTTTTGTCAAATTAAAATGTACCTTTATAAATTTAAAAAACATATTCAAATCATAATTATATTCTTTTATACTATTAGGAGATTTATTTAAAATTGTAGCACTATAATCTAAAAAAAAATTTATATAATCTGGATTTTTTTCTTTATCAATCATTTAATACACTCCTATCTCTATAAATGAACGATTATCTCTCGATATCTCTATTTATCTTATTTTTTTATTTTATATTAATTAAATTTAATAACATCTTTAATAGACACACTAAAAAGTGTACTTTTA
>CALXKA010000009.1 GCA_944388765.1 uncultured Clostridia bacterium | reverse complement strand
TTATCTCCAAATTTTTTTCTAATCAAATCAACAGCTATATTGGCTGTTTTTCCTGTAACATGGTTACCTTCAACAAGTAATATACACTCATTACTATCTATATTTGTATTTTTAACATAATCTAGTCCTATTCTCTTATCTATATTATGGGTTTCATAATTATATTTTAATTGAATTGGTAACATGTCAATAACATCAAATAAATGTGAAAATATTATTGCTGGTATTCCTCCTCCTCGCATAATCGGAACAATATATTTTATTTTAAGATTAGTTTTAATTAAATAATTGTTTACCTCTTTATAAATTTTATTAATAAAATTATCTATTCTGTCCCAAGAAATTAAATCTAAATCTTTTTCAGTATATATGTATTTCATTATTTTTTCCTCCAATTATATTTCTTTTGAAATATTTAAATAATACTCCAAAATTCTTCTATCTCTTAGTACAACAAATTTTGTACTATAAATAGATTCATATTTTGATGCAACTAATTTATCAAAACATTCTGTTATAAGTTCTAGTGTCTTTTCAGGAGTTTCCCACAATAATTTAGCTCCTTCATCTTTTTCTTTCTCTGTTACATTTAATTGCTTAGTATCCTTTAGAACTTTACCTACAAACACATAAGAAATCTGTTTAAAATTATTTAGCGACTTGTATTCCTCTGTTGTTCCTAAAGTTTTTATTATTTCTATTTTACAACCAGTTTCTTCTAAGACTTCTCTTTTAAATGCTTCCTCTGGCTTTTCTTCTCCTTCTAATCCTCCACCAGGTAATTTATACTCATTTTTATTACTTTTATTAAATATAGCAATCTTTCCATCTTTTCTTATAACAATTCCTCTTGCTCCTAATCTTAATTTAGGATTTTCCATATTAATAATTTTTTCTCCAATATCTTCGTCTGTTATCTTACATATTAATTCCATATTTTTACACTCCTAACTTTATGCCTACACTATATCACAAATTTACATTTTCCTCAACAAATTCAGTAAAATTTGCACTAAATATATTGGATTTTGTGCAAAAATAAAGCACCTATTACAAGGCACTTTACTTAGGATTCTCTTTAACTTTTATATTTATTTTTTAAATTTATATGTTCATCAACATACAACCATATCATATGGTGTGTTGAGCATAGATATATAATCTCTATAATTCGCTCACAGCAACTATTCTATCAATTTTAAAAATTCATTTTATATGTTTCCACACTCCATATCTAAAACAACCTTAACATTAATTTCATTATTTTGTACTTTTTCTAGTCCAAATCTACCTCTTTTATGAAACATAATTGTATCTTGAAAGCTAGTAAATTCAAGCATTACTGGCATTTCTTTAACTCTAGCAACGCACAAACTTCCACATGACTTGTAAACGGAAACATATCAACAGGTTTAATACTACTTATTTCATATACATCTTCTAATTTTTTCAAATCTCTAATTAGTGTAGCTGGATTACAACTAATATATATCACTTTCTTAGGATGTATTTTTATAATATTATCTATACTTTTATTATCTAAACCTTTTCTTGGTGGATCAACCATTATTATATTTGGAATTATATTATCTTTATTTATTAATTTATCTAATATATTTTCTACATCTCCTGTTATAAATTCTACATTTTTTATATCATTTTTCAAAGCATTTTCTTTTGCATCTTTTACCGCTTCTTCAACAATTTCTATACCATATACTTTTTTTGCATATTTTGCCATAAAAATAGAAATTGTCCCTATTCCACAATATAAGTCAAATACTATATCATCTTTTGTTATTTTAGCTGCTTGTACCCCTAAATCATATAACTTTTCTGCTTGAATAGGATTTACTTGATAAAATGATAGTGGAGATATTTTAAATCTATATTCTCCTAATATATCTTCAATGTATCCATTTCCATATAAATTAACATTCTCTTTTCCCATAATCACATTTGTATTTTTAGTATTTATATTTTTGACAATTGTTTTAACCTCTTGAAAATTATTTAATATTTCTTTTATTAATTCATTTTCCTTTGGTATTTTATTTCCATTTATAACAATTATACACATTATTTTATTGGTTTTAATTCCTATTTTAGTGACTATATGTCTTATTAATCCTTTTCTTGTTTTTTCATCATATATACTAATATTATTTTTTACAATCCAGTTAAATACGAATTTTGCTAGTTGTTCATTTTTTTCGTTTTGTATGAAACATCTTTTTATTGGAATAATCTCATGTGTTCTATTGGCAAAAACTCCTATTTGTGGTTTTCCATTTTTATCTATTCCTACTGGATATTGTGCTTTATTTCTATAAAAATATGGATTTTTCATTCCAAGAGTTTCTTCAACTTGTATTTTTGTTTTTAGTGTTTTATTTACTAAACTTTGCACTGCATTTTGTTTTATTTTTAATGTTTCTTCATATTTTATATGTCTTAAATTGCAACCTCCACATCTTTTATATGTATTGCAATCACTTTCTACTCTTTTATCTGATTTTTTTATAATTTCTAAAACTTTTCCAAATGCATGTGAAGATAACACTTTTACAATTAATACTTTTACTTTCTCACCTTTTATGCTATTTGGTATAAATATTGTAAAGTTATTAATTTTTGCTATTCCTTCTCCTTCGAATCCATTATCTATTATATCTACTATATATTCTTGATTCTTTTTTATTGGTACTTCCATCCATTACTCCCTATTACTAATTATATTTCCTTTTTCACCTTTTCTTCTATTTCATCTTCACACATTTTCATTGCTTGAAGAGTTTTATCTAATAATTCATCTAGTTCCCATCCCAATTGCTCTGCTCCTGCTCTTATTATGTCTCTTGAACATCCAGCTGCAAACTTTTTGTCTTTAAATTTCTTCTTTAAACTAGATAATTCCATATCTTTTGTACTTTTAGATGGTCTCATTTTTGCAGCTGCCCAGATGATTCCTGTTAATTCATCAGTTGCAAATAATATTTTTTCCATTTCATGTTCTGGTTTTATATCTGAGCAAATTCCATATCCATGACTACAAACAGCATGAATTAATTGTTTGTCTGCATTTATTTCTTTTAATAATTCAGGAGCTTTTTTGCAATGTTCTTCTGGGTATTTTTCAAAATCAATATCATGTAATAATCCTGCTATTCCCCAAAATTTTTCATCTTCTCCATATTCTCTTGCAAAACATCTCATAATGCTTTCTACTGTTAGAGCATGTCTTATATGAAATTCTTCTTTATTATATTTTTTTAGTAATTCAATTGCATCTTTTCTTTCCATTTTTATATTCCTCCGTTTAATATTTTACTTTATTGCATTTTCCATCTCTTTAAATACTTTTTCTTTTAGTTCTTCAACTTTTTCTTTTATATTTTTTTCCTCTTCGCATTTAATTGGATCTAATATTTTCAATGTTACATCTTTTTTTCTTTTAAATATTTTTCTAATTCCAATTGGTTCTCTAAATTTAAATACAATTGGAATTATTGGTACATTATTTCTTACTGCTACATCAAATGCTCCATTTTTAAACTTTCTTATTTTATCACAATATGGCCATAAAGCTGCTTCTGGATAGAAATGTACTATACTTCCTTTACTTAAAGTTTCTCCTATTGCTTTCAAAAAATGTTTTTTATTTTCTATACTTTGTGGTATTGGTATTGCCTTTAATAATTTTATTAGTTTTCTTACAAAAGGTATTTTAAAGCTTCCTTCTTGTGTTGTATAATATATTTCTTTTTTTCCATATGCTAATCCTATCATTGCACAATCTAGAAATAGTACATGGTTTGAAACACTTATTGCTCCATTTTCTATGTTTTTTATATTTTCCTTTCCTTCTATTTTTAAGTCATATATTATTTTTGTAAGTAATTTTAAAATTGGATATGCAATTCCATAATATATTAAGTTTGAAGCAAATAGAAATCTTTTACTTTTAGATATATATTCATAATTTTTATCAATATTAAATTCTAACGGCTGCCATAAATTTATTATATTCTCATTTTCATCTATGTAGCTTATATCTTCTTTTTTTATGCCTATTTCTTTTAATATTGCTGAATCTGTTAAATCATCAAAGTTCTCTTCTAAGTTTCCTAAACATTCAAAGTTTTCTAATTCTTCAAATTTTTTTATTCCCTCACTACTTCTCATATTCTTCCCCTGATTCTATTTCCTTAATAACAATTTTTGATATCTTATCACAAGTATCTTGTTTTATATATATCTTTTGATTTTTTATCATTTCTTCTTGTAATTGTTTATTGCCTAAAAGTTCTTTTGTGTTTTTTACTACTTTCTCTATTGAATTACAACTTATTGACATTTTTCTATCTTTAAAAAATTGTGCATTATAGTTCTCACATCCAGGTATTGGCATTGTATGTATAAAAGGCTTTCTAAGTGTTGCTATTTCTGTTGTTGTTAATCCTCCTGGTTTTGTTAGTATTATTTCACTACATTTCATATATTTACTTATCTTATCTGTAAATGGTAATATTATTATATTTTTTGTTTCTTTGTATTTATCATTTAAGATTTTTAGTAATTTAGTATTATGACCAGTAGAAATAATAAATGTTACTTCTTTTATATTATTATTTAATTCTTTTAACATTTCTGTTACATTTCCAAATCCCATACTTCCTGTAAGTATTAATACATATTTTTTAGATATATCTAATCCTAATTCTTTTTTACAATCTTCTTTATTATATTTTTCTCTATATGCTTTTGCTGTTGGAATTCCATAAGGTAATAGTTTTTCTTTTTTTATACCTTTTTTTATAAAATCATTTTCTAAGTCTGTACATGGTATTATGAAATGGTCAGGATTTGTTTCTTCCCAAAATGGAATACATACATAATCTGTTGCAACTTCCATAAATTTTATTTTATGTTCTTTTTTTATAGCTGTTAATGTCTGTGCAGCAAATAGATGTGTTGTTATAATATATTTGTAGTTGTTTTCTATTATGTATTTGTATAACCTATTCTTGTTTAAAAAGTTTAGAGCATATACTGGTGATTTTAGATTTGTTTTTTGATAAATTTCTCCTAGTTTATATACTACTTTGAATATTTTTCCATTAGCTCTTGTAGATTTTATATATAAGTTATTTACTTTATTCCTTATTCTTGGATTAATGATATCTAAATATTCTATAAAGTCTACATTTAATCCTTTTTCTACTAAATTTTCTTTAATTGCTTTTGCTGCTGAATTATGCCCTCCTCCTGTGCCACAAGACAATATTAATATTTTTCCTATATTTGTTTTATCTTCCATTAAAATATTTCTCCCATTAGGACTTTTGGTAGTTCCTACAAATCCTTATTTTGGATTTAAAGATATTTCCTATTACTTTTTTATTTTCTAACTATCAATATTATACTATTTTCTTTATTTTTATACAAGTTCTTACATATTTTTATTTTTTGACATTTTATACATATTATGTTATATTAATGCTTATACTTAGCCATTTAGATGGTGTGTTGAAGAGTAGTAATACTCTTGTTTTAGCTTATGTATAAGCAGAAAGGATTTTTTATGAAGAATAGGTATAGTTATTCAGTCCATTCAAGTGGTACTACTATCAAGAATCTTGTAGGGGATACTATTGCAGTCATTGATTGTGAAGAAAAACTTACTTTTATTACTCCTAATACCAGTTCATTGGTAAAAAAAGAGGTAATAGAATTTCTTGACAAAAATGATATAGCATATTTCTTGTAAAAAAAATTAAGGAGAAAGAATTTTAAAATTTTAAATTTTCTTTCTCCTTATATTTTTTATTCTAAAATAGTTTTTAGTCAATCTCAATTGCTCCTGTGTAAAGTCCATAATATGTTCCTTTTTGAGCAATTAATTCATTATGATTTCCTCTTTCTATTATTCTACCGTGATCTAATACCATAATTAAGTCTGAGTTCTTAATTGTTGAAAGTCTATGTGCTATTACAAAAACTGTTCTTCCTTTCATTAATTTATCCATTCCATCTTGTACTATTTTTTCGGTTCTTGTATCTATACTTGATGTTGCTTCATCTAGTATTAATACTGGTGGGTTATTTAATGCTGCCCTTGCTATTGAAAGTAATTGTCTTTGTCCTTGTGATAATCCTTCCCCATTTCCTGTAATCATTGTATTATATCCATGTGGAAGATGTTTTATAAATTTATCTGCATTTGAAAGTTTTGCAGCTTCAATTACTTCTTCATCAGTTGCATCTAGTTTTCCATATCTTATATTGTCTTTTATTGTTCCTGTAAATAGACTTGTATCTTGTAATACCATTCCTAATGATCTTCTTAAATCATCTTTTTTTATTTTTCTTATATTTATTCTATCATATCTAATTTTTCCTTCTTGAATATCATAAAATCTATTTATAAGGTTAGTAATTGTTGTTTTCCCTGCACCTGTTGCTCCAACAAATGATACTTTTTGTCCTTCTTTTGCAACAAGTGATATATCATGCAATATTCTTTTATGCTCTTCATAACCAAATTGCACATTTTCAAATTCGACTTGCCCATGAAGTTTTGTATATGTTATTCTTCCATCTTGATGAGGATGTTTCCATGCCCATATTCCTGTTCTTTCTTTTGTTTCTACTATTTTTCCATTTTCCATTTTTGCATTAACTAATGTAACATATCCCTCATCTTGTTCTACCTCTTCATCTAATAGTTCAAATATTCTTTCAGCTCCTGCTAATGCCATAACTATTGAGTTCATTTGTTGAGATACTTGACCTAATGGATTTGTAAATGCTTTTACATACTGTAAAAATGCTGCTATACTTCCTATTGTTAATATTCCATTTACTGATAAAATTCCTCCAATTACTGCAACTAATACATATCCTAAGTTTCCTATATTCATAATACAAGGCATTAAAATATTTGCATACATATTAGCTTTTGTCATACTATCACATAGTTGTTCATTTAAATCATCAAATTTCTTTTTTGATTCTTCTTCATAATTGAATACTTTAACAACTTTTTGACCTTCCATCATTTCTTCAATATATCCATTTACTTTCCCTATATCTTCTTGTTGTTTTATAAAGAATTTTGAACTGTTTCCTCCAAGATACCTTGATACAAATATCATTAATACTACCATTGCAAGTACTACCAATGTTAGGTATATATTTGTTGCAAACATAGCTGTTAAAACAGATATCATTGATACACATGCTGAAAATACTTGCGGAATACTTTGACTAAGCATTTGTCTTAATGTATCAACATCATTTGTATATGTACTCATTATATCTCCATGTGAACGACTATCAAAATATCTTATTGGTAATTTTTGCATATGATTAAACATTTCTCCACGTATTTTATTTAATACTCCTTGCGAAATATTTACCATTAATCTATTATATACATATGTAGCAATTATTCCTGCTAAATATATTACTCCCATTATCATTATTACGTTTAATAATGCTGTAAAGTCTGGGTTTTGCTTTCCTAAAAGTGGTGTGATGAAGTCATCTATTAAATATTTTATAAATTGTACTCCTAAAACTCCAACTAATGCACTTACTATAATACTAATTAACACTACTATTAATTGAAATTTATATCCCTTTGTTACATATTTTAGAAGTCTTTTTATAGTCTTTCCTTTGCTTCCTTTTTTATTTATCATCTTCATCTCCTCCTTTCATTTGTGATTCATATACATCTTTATATATTTCGTTTGTTTTTAATAGCTCTTCAGATGTTCCTATTCCATCAATTTTACCTTCATTTAGAACAATTATCTTATCTGCATCTTCTATTGAAGAAATTCTTTGTGCTATTATTATTTTTGTTGTATTTGGTATTTCTTCTTTAAATGCTTTTCTAATTAATGCATCTGTTTTTGTGTCTACTGCACTTGTTGAGTCATCTAATATTAATATTTTTGGCTTCTTTAAAATTGCTCTTGCAATACAAATTCTTTGTTTTTGCCCTCCTGACACATTTGTTCCACCTTGGTCTAATACTGTATCATATTTGCTTGGAAATTCTTTTATAAATCCATCTGCTTGTGCTAATTTACATGCTTCTTCTAATTCTTCTTGATCAGCATCTTTTTTACCCCATCTTAAATTTTCTGCAATTGTACCAGAGAATAATACATTTTTTTGTAAAACCATTGCAACTTCTTCTCTTAAAGCTTCAATATCATAATCTCTTACATCAATACCTCCTACTTTAACAGAACCATTTGTTACATCATAAAGTCTTGGTATTAATTGAACTAGTGTTGATTTTGAGCTTCCTGTTCCACCGATTATTCCTATTGTTTCTCCTTCTTTTATATCTAGATTTATATTTTCTAGGGCATAATTATTTTCATCTTGTTCATCACTATATCTAAAACTTACATTTTCAAATTTAATAGAACCATCTTTTACTTTTTTTACTGTTTTTTCTTTATTTTTTAAAGTAGGCTCTTCTTCTATAACTTCTAAAATTCTTTCTGCTGATGATTGTGCCATGATTATCATAACAAATACAAATGACAACATCATTAAACTTGCTAAAATTTGCCATGCATATGTAATGATACTAGATAGCTGTCCTGTTCCCATTTCTCCACCAACAATTAATTGTGAACCAATCCATGAAATTAATAAAATACATGCATATATTGTAAATTGCATAACTGGTCCATTAAATGCAATAATTTTTTCAGCTTTTTTAAAATTTGAATAAACTTCACCATTTACTTCTTTGAACTTTTCTTCTTCATGGTCTTCCCTTACATATGCTTTTACAACTCTTATTGCACTTACATTTTCTTGTACTACTCTGTTTAACTTATCATATTTCTTAAATACTCTTTCAAAGTTAGGGTGTGCTTTTCTTGCAATATAAAATAGGATTATACCTAATACTGGTATTGCTACAAAGAATATTAATGATAGTTTTGCACTTATTGATATAACCATTAATAAAGCAAATATCATCATTATTGGTCCTCTAACTAATATTCTAATAATCATTTGAAATGCCATTTGTACATTTGTTACATCTGTTGTCATACGAGTTACTAAACTTGATGTTGAAAATTTATCTATATTTTCAAAAGAATAATTTTGGACTTTATGATACATTTCTTTTCTTAAATTTTTAGCATATCCTGCTGATGCTTTTGCTGCAAATCTACCTGACAACATTCCAAATGTTAATGATAATATTGCAGATATTATTAGCAATCCTCCTACTTCTAAGATGTATTTAACATCACCATTTTGTATTCCAACATCTATAATTTTTGCCATTAATAACGGAATTATTACTTCCATTATTACTTCTAATATTACAAATATAGGTGTTAAAATTGCTGATTTTTTATATTCTTTAACATATTTTGCTAATTTCTTAAACATTTTCTTCTCCTTTCATAATTGATTTTTAATCATATGTATTTTATGATATATTTTTTAATAATTTATCTATTGTTGTTAAAAAAGCTTGAATTTCTTCTTTTGGTATATTCATTACTAATTTTTTTTCAACTTGTTCAACATTTGAATCTATGCTATTTACTATTTTCATTCCTTTTTTAGTAATTACTATTTCTTTTAGTCTTGCATCATTTCCTTCTGCTTTTCTTTCTATTAATTGGTTTTGTTCCATTAATTGTAATATACCTGTTACAGTTGGTCTTCTCATATCAAATTCGTTTTCTATATTTTTGGCATACACTTTTTCTACTTTTTGTTTTTCATGTATAAATTTTAGCATAAATGCCTGACCTCCTGTTATTCCATAATTTAAAAAAGTTTCGTCCATTTTTCTTTTGATTTTTCTTGACAACATTTGTATTTGTTTTCCTATTTCATATTCTTCTTTCATATTGTTAGCCTCCTAACTAAATATATAGTTTAATCTATTTTTTAGTATTTGTCAAGCATTAGTTTATATTTTACAAAAAAACATATTTGCTTTTTATTTAGCAAATATGTTTTTCTATATAAAATATCCTTTTTATATATTTAATAATTCTTCTTCACATCTTTTATAATTTGGTTCATATTTTTCTAGTAATTTATAAAAAGACTTTGAATGAGTTTTATATTTTAGATGGCAATATTGATGTAGTACTATATAATCAATAATCTCTCTTCTGTATTTTACTATTTCTGGATGAATTGTTATTTTTCCATTTTCACATTTTCCTAATGATTTTATCTTCTCTATTTCATATTCTTCTGGTGCAAACCCTAACATTATCCTTGTTTTTTCCATAGCTCTTTCAATTTCTACCTTTGCTATTTGTTCATACATTTTATCTATTGCTAAATCTAATACATTTGTATTTTCAACTTTTTTATACTGATTAGGAAGTGATATTATTATATTTTTACCATCAACATCTAATTCAATTATCTTTGTATTTTTATATATTATTTTTACTCTATAATCTTTCCCAAGTATTGGTACAGGATGTCTTTCTAGTTTGCTTTTTATATTTCTTTTTAGATTTACTTGTTTTTTTACTATGTTCATATTTATCACTCCTTATCGTTGTTTGTTCAAATATTTGTTTTTCGAATTCTTGTTCGCTTTTGTTGTTCTTATTTTATATTTTATTTTTATCTTTGTCAATACTTTTTTAAAAAAAATTTACTTTTTATTTCTTTTTTTTTATTTTTGTAATATAATCAGAACATAAAGAAAAATGTAATTACATCTTTCTTGCTATACACTTTTAGGAAGTGATTTTATGAAAAAAATCTTATTTAAAGGCTGTGGAACGGCTATTAGTACACCCTTTGATGAAAATGGTGTAAATGTTAAAGAGTTTGAAAAACTTATTGAAGATCAAATTCATAACAAAGTAGATTCAATAATTGTATGTGGTACAACTGGTGAATCTTCTACTATGACAAAAGAAGAGAAAAAACTTGCAATTGAATGTGCAGTAAAAACTTCAAATGGAAGAGTTCCAATTATTGCTGGTACTGGTGGAAATAATACAAAACAAGTAATTGAAAATTCAAAACTTGCAGAAAGTTTAGGAGTAGATGGACTTTTAATTGTAACTCCTTATTATAACAAATGTACTCAAACAGGTTTAATTGAACATTATAAAGCAATTGCTAAGAGTGTCTCTTTACCAATCATTTTATATAGTGTTCAAAGCAGAACAGGTGTTAACATTGAGCCTAAAACTTGTTTAGAACTTTCAAAAATTGATAATATTGTAGCTATAAAAGAAGCTAGTGGAAATCTTTCACAAGTAGCAGAAATTGCTCACCTTTGCGGAGAAAATTTACATATCTACTCTGGAAATGATGATCAGGTGTTACCTGTTTTATCACTTGGTGGATTAGGTGTTATTTCAGTATTATCTAATGTAAAACCTGAATATACTCATAATATTGTTCAAAACTTTTTTGATGGTAATATAAAAAAGGCAACTGAAATGCAATTAAGAGCTTTACCTTTAATAAAAGCTTTATTTTCAGAAGTTAATCCTATTCCTGTAAAAGCTGCTTTAAATCTTCAAGGATATAATTTTGGTATTCCTAGATTACCTCTTACTCCAATGACAGAAGAAAAATTAGAAGTCTTGAAAAGGGAATTAAATAATTTGAACTAATTAATTTATTATAATTATACTATTTTAGTTTATACAATATAAATTAAAATAGTATATATCTATTATATATTTTATATGAAGACATATATAAATGTCTTAGAAAGGATTTAATTATGTTAGAAGTTTTAGTAAATGGTTGTAATGGAAAAATGGGACAAGTTGTTTGTGATTTAATTGAACAAAATGAAAATTTAGTTATAAAAGCTGGTTTTGATAAATTCGTGACTGGTGAATTCGCTTTTCCTGTTTATAATAAAATAGAAGATATTAAAGAAAAACCTGATGTTATAATTGATTTTTCTATTCCTATTGCAACTTTAAATATATTAGAATATGCAAATAAAAATAATGTTCCGATTGTAATTGCGACAACAGGATTTACTAAGGAACAAGAAGACAAAATAAAAGAATATAGTAAAAATATCCCTATATTTAAATCAGCAAATATGTCTTTTGATATTATGATTATGAAAAAGTTAGTTTCTTGGCTCGCACCTTTAATGAAAGGAACAGATATTGAAATAATAGAATCTCATCATAATAGAAAAATCGATAGCCCAAGTGGTACTGCACAAATGTTAGCTGATACTATTAATGAGTCTCTTGGGAATATAATGCATTGTGAATATAATAGACATGATAAACATGAAAAAAGAGAGAAAAATGAAATTGGTATGTCCTCTATTCGTGGTGGAAACATAGTTGGAGAACATACAGTTCAATTTATTGGAGATTTTGAAACTTTTGAAATAAAACATACTAGCTATTCTAGAAATGTATTTGCAGAAGGTAGCTTAAAAGCTGCTGAATTTATTGTAAAACAAAGTCCTGGTATATATAGTATGGAGGACATGGCAAATAATAATTAGATTTAAGCAATTAAAAACATTTATTATAGAACTTAATATTTCAAACATAAATGCCCCCAATTATACATGGGGACATTTTTCATTTTTTACAATTACTCAGCTTTTTTATCTTCTTCTTTTTCTTTAACTTCTTCAACTGGTTCTTCTGATACTGTATCAACAGTTTCTTGAACTTCTACATTTTCAGTTTCAATAGCTGGTGCTTCTTCTGGCGCTTCTGCTACATCTGTTGTTTCTTCAACTGGTTCTTCTATGTCTTCTTTAACAATAATTTCTCTATCTTCAATTCTTGCACCAATTTGTTCCTTAGTTTTAGCTGCTTTACCTACTCTATCTCTTAAATAGAATAATTTAGCTCTTCTTGCTTTACCTACTCTTACTAATTCTACTTTTTCTACTAATGGTGAATGAACTAAAAATGTTTTTTCAACACCTACACCATAAGAAATTTTTCTAACTGTAAATGTTTGGTTTACTCCTCCACCTTGTACTTTTATTATAATTCCTTCAAATACTTGGATTCTTTCTTTGTTTCCTTCTTTTATTCTTACGTGTACTCTTACTGTATTACCAACTTTTAATTCTGGTATTTTATTTTTCAATTGTTCATGTTCAATTGATTTTATAATATCCATTTTAGAATTTCCTCCTTCTTTCTAAATTTTATTTTCTAATAAATCTGGTCTTTTTTGTTTCGTTATTTTTAATGATTGCTCTTTTCTCCAATTTTCAATATTTTCATGATGACCTGATAGTAATATTTCTGGAACTTTTTCACCTTCAAATACTTCTGGTCTTGTATATTGTGGATATTCAAGCAAATTATTTGAAAAACTTTCTTCTTTTATTGATTCTTGACTTAAAACTCCTTCTACATATCTACTAACGCTATCAATCAATACCATTGCTGGTATCTCTCCTCCTGTTAATATATAATCACCTATTGAAATTTCTTCATCAACTATTTTATCAATAATTCTTTGGTCTATTCCTTCATAATGACCACAAAGAAGTATTAAATGTTTTTCTTTACTTAAATCTTCGACTTTTTTTTGGTCTAATGTTTTTCCTTGTGGAGTTAAATATATTACTTTTGCATCTTCTTCATAAACTGATTTATATGCATCATATACTACATCTGGTCTAATTACCATTCCAGCTCCACCACCATAAGGAGTATCATCTACTTTTTTATGTTTGTCTTTTGAAAAATCTCTAATATTTACTAAATTGATTTTTATCAGTTCTTTTTCAATCGCTTTCCCTAAAATACTTTGTTTTACTGCTTCAAACATTTCAGGAAAAAGTGTTAAAACATCAAATTTCATTTTTCCTCCTTGATTACATTAAACCTGGTATAAGATGGACTGTTATTTTACCTTTTTCCAAATCCACATTTTTTAATACATCTGGAATTCCTGGCAAAAGTATTTGTTTTCCTTTTCCATCTTTTACTACATATATATCATTACTACCTGTATTAAAGATATCATCAACTTTTCCTAAAAATATATTTTCGTCTGTATAGACTTCTAATCCTATTAAATCTACTATGTAATATACACCTTCTTCTAATGGTTCTTCATCTTCTCTATTTACTAATAAATAGCTTTGGCGTAAGATTTCTGCTTGTTCTAGTGTATCTACTCCTTCTAGTTTCATTAATACCATATTTTTATGATATTTTACTTCTTGTATTTGATATTCTTTTTTTCCTTCTTTATTTTTGATATATACTTTTTCTAATTTGTCAAATCTATTAATATCATCTGTAAATGGTTTTATTTTTACCATACCTTTTATTCCAAATGTATTAACTATTTGACCAATTTCTAAATATTTTGTCATTTTTTGCTCCAATCTAAATTATCCAATAAATTCAACTGAAACTCTTTTTTGTTCCTTACCTGCTACAGATTTCATGACAGTACGAATTGATTTTGCAAGTCTACCTTGTCTTCCAATAATCTTTCCCATATCACTCTCTGCAACTTTTACTTCAAATGTAATAGATTTTTCATTATTATTTATTTCTTTAATTTCTACTGCTTCCTTGTTGTCTACTAAATTTAAAATAATTGTTTGCAATATTTCTTTCATCGAAATTCCTCCAATTTATATAAATTAATATAATTATTTGTTTTTTTCGATTAAAGCTTTTACACTATCTGTTGGTTTTGCACCATTTTTTATCCATTTTTCAACTTTTTCATTGTCTAGAATAACTGTTGCTGGATTTGTCATAGGATCATATGTTCCTAATTGCTCAATTATTTTACCATTTCTTGGGCTTCTAGAATCTGCTACAACTATATGATAAAATGGAGCTTTTTTCTTTCCTTGTCTTTGTAATCTGATTTTTACCATGTATTTCACCTCCTGAAACTAAGATTAAGAATTGTTTCTTAAATCTCCTTGATTATATATAAATTTAAAAATTTAATAACTTAATTAAAATTTAAAATTTTTTAAAGCATTTACATCAAGATTGTTCATTAATTTTTTCATTCCACCTTTGTTGTTTTTCATTTGTTTCATCATTTTTTGAGTCATTTCAAAAGATTTTATGAATTTATTAATATCTTGTACTGATGTTCCGCTTCCGTTTAGCAATTCTTTGTCTGCGACTTGCATTTAGAAGTTTTGTATCTTTTTTTTCTTCTTTTGTCATAGAACAAATAATTGCTTCTATTTTTGTGAATTCTTTATCATCAACTTTTAAATCTTTTATTTGATTCATTCCTGGTATCATTTTTAATAATGAAGAAAACGAACCCATTTTTTTTACTTGTCTTAATTGTGCTAGATAATCATCTAAGTCTAATTCTTTTTTCCTTAATTGTTTTTCCAGTTTTTCTGCTTGTTCTGCATCAAATGCTTCTTCTGCTTTCTCGATTACAGATAAAATATCTCCCATACCTAAAATTCTTTGAGCCATTCTATCTGGATGAAAAACCTCAATATCACTTAACTTTTCTCCTGTTGCTGCAAATTTTATTGGTCTTCCTGTTACTTTTTTTACAGATAATGCAGCTCCACCACGAGTATCTCCATCTAGTTTTGTTAAAACAATTCCATCAATTCCAAGTGCTTCATTAAATTTTTCTGCAACATTTACAGCATCTTGACCTGTCATACTATCTACTACAAGTAATATTTCATGTGGTTTAATATTTGCTTTTAAATTTTTTAATTCGTTCATCAAATCTTCATCTATATGCAAACGACCTGCTGTATCCAAAATTACTACATCATTTAATTTAGATATTGCAACAGACATTGCTTGTCTTGCAATATGTACAACATCTTTTGATGTTTCATTTGCAAATACTGGTATGTTTAGCTGTGCTCCCACTACTTGTAATTGTTTGATGGCTGCTGGTCTATATATATCACATGCAACTAGTAAAGGTTTTTTGCCTTGTTTTCTAAGAATATTTGCAAGTTTTCCTGCTGTTGTTGTTTTACCAGAACCTTGCAATCCTACTAGCATTATTATTGTTGGTGGATTTGGTGTAAAGTTTATTTTACTTTCTGTCCCTCCAAGTAATTCTACTAATTCATCTTTAACTATTTTTACTACTTGTTGTCCTGGTGTTAATGATTTCAATACATCTTGACCAAGTGCTTTTTCTTGAATTGTTGATATAAATTCTTTTACGATTTTATAGTTTACGTCAGCTTCTAAAAGTGCAAGTTTAACCTCTCTTAACATTTCTTTTAAATCTGATTCTGTTATTCTTGCTTTTCCTCTAATTTTTCTTGTTATTTCTTGTAATCTAGAAGATAATCCTTCAAAAGCCATATTCAACAACTCCCATTCTTTTTTATTTTTCTAATGTGTTAATTAAATTAAATAATTTAATTCTTTTTTTATGTTTTCTAAAACACTTGCTATTTGGTTATCTGAGTAATCATTTTGTATTTTAGTTAATTCGGCTAAAACTTTTTGAATTTTCTTTTCATTGTTTAACGTCCTTTTCATAAATAATAGCTTTTCTTCGTATTCGAAAAGTTTTTTCTCCCCTTTCTTTATATTGTCTCTAACAGCTTGTCTTGTTATTCCATTATTTTCAGCTATTTCTGATAAAGACAAATCATTGTTATAGTAGTCATTTAGAAATTCATATTGTTTTTTAGTTAGTAATTTTCCATATAACTGGCATAAAATACTTAACTTTACGTTTTTCTCCATTTGACTACCTCTTTTCTTTTTGTAATGCTAATATACTTTACACTATTTTTTCTCTTTTGTCAAGTATTTTTGAAAAAAAACCTATTTTTCAATAGGTTTAATCTTTATTTTTTATTAATTCAAAACGATATCTTTGTTTTATATCTGGATATTTTTTATGATCTACTTCTGATAAGAACATATTAATTGGTCTTGCCCATATTTCATTAGTATCTTCATGTGTATAAACAACCATGTTCTCTCCTGTTTCTGAATGTTTCGCAATGCAAATTATTTTATGAATTGTTCCTTTAAAATGTTTATATACTTGTCCTGCCTTCACTTCTCTTATTTCTTCCATACTATACTCCTTTCTTTTATTATTTTACTTTTTCTACTACTTCTCTTACTCTTTTAATAAATTCTTTTTTATCTTTTAGAGCTTCTCTTAATTTTTTTAGTGATTCATCAAATTCTTTATCTTCTAAATATATTTTTGCATATCCTTTTTCTCCATATTTATCTTTTAAATGTTCATATACTCTTTGTATTTGTTCTTCTTGTGTTATTCCTTTATAGTTTCGTTTTCCATAAGAATATGTTCTTAGTATAGTATCATTAATACTAATTATTGTTCTATCTGCTGTACTTATAATCTTACCATATATACTTCTTGGATTACTTTTGCTAGACGCTCTGTGATCTTCTATTGCTTCTTTTATTATTTTCCTTTGTTCATCTGAAAACCATTTTTTCATATTTTTATCTTCCATAAATATCTGTGCAGATATTATTTCATGTCTTTTTCTATCTATATGATGTCCTAAATCATGATATGCTGCTATTGTATATATCATATCTATATTAACATCATAGTTTTTAGCAAATTTTAAACTTTTTTCTATTACTTTATTTATATGTTTTAGTCCGTGTCCTTCTTCATTTTTACTATACAATGGAAAAATTTCATTTTCTATATAATTGACTAAATCTTTATTCAATTTTTATTCCCCCTAGATTATATTTTATCTATATCAATCCCCATATTTTTAAAACCATTATTTACTTTATTCATATTGCGATACATTCCATTTTTTAGTTCATATCTATAATCTTCTTTTTCTATATTTAGTTTTTCATCTTCTAATTCTTTTTCTATATCATATGGCACTTTAATGAATTGAAATGAAATTTCTGAGTTGTATTCTTTACTTCCATATTCTCCTTCTATTATTAAATAGTTACTTTTTGTTACTTCCATTACATTACTATCTTTTTTAGGATTTCTTATAGTGTCATATGAATTGCCAACACTTCCTACATTTATTATTGTTTTGTTATATAATCTATCCATATATTGATGATGTATATGTCCATATATTACAACATCTGCTATATTATGAGATATAGTTTTATTACTAGGATAAAACATTTCTAATTTAGTTTGGATATCATCAAGATTAATAACTGCTTTATCATCATATTTAGGTGTTGCATGAAAAATTCTTACTAAGCTTCCACTCATATAAAATTCATAGCAAAATGGTAATTCTAATAAATATCTTCTATCTTCTTCTGTTATCAAGGACTGATTCCATTTTATTCTTTTTTGTTCTATACTTGGTAAACTCTCTATATTTTCATATTTTTCAGAAAAATTTCTATCGCAATTTCCTTGTATAATTATTTCACAATGTTTTTTTATAAGATCTATACACTCTTTAGGATGTACCCCTTTTGCTAATATATCTCCCAAGCAAAATATCTTATCTACTTTTTTCTTTTCAATATCTTTTAGTGTTGATTTTAATGCTTCTAGGTTTCCATGTATATCAGAAATAATTGCTATCTTCATATTCTACACCTCTTATTATATTATTTTAACTAATATATCACAATTTTTTGATATTTTCTACACTTTATATTTATACTTATACTTTTCTTGATTTGAATTTTACATAAAAGTATAGTATAATTAATATATAAAATGTTTATAGGAGGATATGCAATATGAAAATCGAAAAAATTTTTTCAAAGACACCTGTAAACTCTTCTTTTGAGGAGATTGAATCTCGGCGATATGCTAAGTTAAGAGAATCTCCAAAAGAAATGTTCAATCCTGGACAAAAAGAGGCTCGTCCTCTTGAAGGATATGAACGCACAAAAAAATCCTTAGGCCTTTAAAGGTCTAGGATTTCTTTTATTCTTCTATTTTGTTTTGTCAAATATAGATAACCAATTAATGCTTCAAAAGCTGTTGCATACATATATTCTTGAATATTTGAGTTTTTTGGTAAATGATGATTTTCTGCATTTCTTCCTCTTCTTACAATATCTTTTTCTTCTTCACTTAATTTATCATATATTTTTTGTAGTAATTCAGCTTGTGCCTTTGCTTTTACATATTTTATTGCTTCTATATGTAACTTATGTGGTTTTAAGTTTGTTTCATTTACTAATTTTGTTCTAATATATAATTCATAAACACTATCTCCAACATATGCCCATGTTAGTGGAGATAACATATTTATATCTAGCTTAGACTTTGTTATTTCAATTAATTCTTCCATTTCTATTTTTTCATCCTTTTTATTTAACATTTTTCAATTGTAA
Source organism: uncultured Clostridia bacterium (assembly GCA_944388765.1). GTDB lineage: Bacteria > Bacillota > Clostridia > TANB77 > CAG-508 > CAG-269. Next base: position 19,719 of record CALXKA010000009.1, on the reverse strand, counting down.
TTTTTCCTAATTTACCATTTTTAAATTCATCTAATATAATCCTAGCTGTTTTTTCTTCATCAATATTTCCTCCTGATATTATACAGCCGCGTTTTCTTCCTATTTCTAACATTATTTCATATATGTTAATATTTTCTGCTTGTTCTTGATTTAATGTTTCTTCTATATATTTTTCATCTAATTTGTATCTTTCACATAAAAGTTTTCTTTCATTACTTAGTAAAAATTTAACCAATTCGTATGCTATTTCTATTCTTTGTAATATATCTTCTTTTATAGTACCAGTAAAAGCTAAATGTAATGCAACTTCTTGGCTTTCAAATTTTGGCCATAAAACTCCCGGTGTGTCTAGTAATTCTATATTTTCATTTATTCTGATCCATTGCTTTTGCTTTGTAACACCTGGTTTATTTCCAACACCAGCTGTTGTTCTCTTAGATATTCTGTTTATAAAAGATGATTTACCTACATTTGGTATTCCTAATATCATAGCTCTTATTTTTCTCCCGATTCTTCCTTTTTCTGCTTGTAATTTTAATTCGCTATTCATTATTTTTTCTATTCTCTTTATACAGTCTTGAATTCCTTTACCAGAATTAGAATCAGTTAATACTGCTGGTATTCCTTTTTCTTGAAAATATTCTATCCATTTCTTATTTTGAATTTCATTTGCTAAGTCACATTTATTTAATACAATTAATTTTTTCTTGTTCTTTGTTATTTTTGCTATATCAGGATTTTGACTTGATATTGGAATTCTTGCATCTAGTAATTCTATTACAATATCTACTAATTTTAAATCTTCTGTAATTTGTCTTCTAGTTTTTGCCATGTGTCCGAGGATACCAGTTTATGTTTGTTTTATTAATATCTTTATCTTGATTTTCACTCATTTTTATCACCTACTTTTAATTCAATATTATTTTCTATTAGAACTGTTTCTAATGTTTTATTTGCATTAATAATATATAAATTTTCATAATTTCTCTGTATGGTATCTTCATAAAATGGTATAAATACCTCTTTTAGCTTTTTAATAAAATTTTCATTGTTACCTCGATTAATACATTTTTTTCTTACCTCTTCCCAATTATTAATATTAGGGTATGCTATACTATATTTGATATTGTTTTTATCAAAATAATCGAAGTGCTCAGGTTTTAATTGAACTAAAACCACATCATATTTTTTTACAGCTTTACTAATTGCTTTATAATAATTGCCTGGCCATTTTCTATTTATTTGTCTATTTGTGCCTTTTCTTTCTTCAATAGGTACATTTTTAATGTTAACATTGTTATATTTATAATTACTTGAATCTAAATCAATTACATTACTATATTTTTTAGCTAAAATACTTTTTCCACAAGTTGCAAATCCTGCAATTATTATTCCCTTTGCCATTATTAATTGTCACCACTTTTCATAATAATACATTACATTGTTCTATAATTATTTTTATCTGCTCTGTCATCTAATTTTCTATCATATGCTTCATTTTTGTAAAACCAATCTGTCTTTTTATCTTTTGGATTTGATTTTCTATTCTTATCTAATAATAAATCAAATAAAACAGCAATTGGTAATGCTATTCCTATTAATGCTATAAATCCATTTATATATATTGTTATATCTACTAAGCCTTCTCCTGGATTTATTAGATTTGAAAACCCAGATATTAAATTTGTGCCAAAGTACATTCCATATGATACTAAATATATTAATGCTCCTATAATTTTTCTTTTTATAATTAGTAATATACATACTAAAACTACAAATAATAGTATTATTTCCATTTGTTGATTATATGGAACAATTCCTCCTAGATCTTGTCCTATTTCATACATAAAAGCAACAATCATTCTGAATACCCAGAACATTATTACAAACATTACTAATATCCATGTTGAAAAATTCTTCATTTGTTATCCACCTCTTATTTATATATTTTTTTAATTATTAAAAGACGGTTTTTACTGCCGTCTTTTAGCTAGTCTACAAAATCAAAATCATCTTTAAATTTTTCTTTAAATATTTCAAAGACTTTATTTAATGTTTCCTCATCTTCAATACTTACATATGATTCTTCATCAGAATCTTCATCAACATCTTCAACTTTTAGTATTACGACTTCTCCTTCTTCTTCTTCTCCTTCTGCTGTAACTGGTAATAATACTACATATTCTTCATCATCTAATTCAATTAAGTCTAAGAATTCAAATTTTACTTCATTTCCATCTTCATCATTTAATATTACTATATTATCTAATTCTTCTCCCTCAAAATTTTCTTCCATTAATATTCTCCTTTCATATTATTTTTATTATTTTTTATAATAAACTTGATAATTATGATAACTTATTTTATTTATTTTGGCAATATATTTTTTAGTTTATTCATATAAGTCTCTAAAATATATACTGCTGATATTGTATCTACAATATCTTTTTTCTTATTTCTATTTATATCTAAAAAATTCATTGTTCTATGCGCTTCAACTGTTGTAAGCCTTTCATCTATTGTATCTATTTTTATTTTATTATATTTACATTTTAATTTATGGATAAATTTTTGAGTTTCTATTGCCCTTTCTGAAATATCTCCGCTCATATGCAATGGTATTCCAACTACTATTGTTTCAATTTCATTATTATATTTTTCAAATATTTCATCTAATCTTTTTAATACAACTTTGTCAGAGCCTTTTCTTTGTATAGTTTCTAATCCTTGTGCTGTCATTTGTAAAGCATCTGTTATTGCTACGCCAACTCTTGCTTCTCCATAATCAATTCCTAATATTCTCATATTATTTCTCATCTAATCCTATATAATTTTTCACCATTTTTTCTAGCAATTCATCTCTTTCAATTGTTCTTATCTTATTTCTAGCATCATTATAACTTGTAATATATGTTGGATCTCCTGATAATATATATCCAACTATTTGATTTATTGGGTTATATCCTTTTTCAACCAATGCTTCATATACATCTTTTAAAACATCTTTACATTTTGTATTTTCTTCTCTTTCTACTTCAAAGCTCATTGTTTTATCAAATTCCATGATAATACCTCCTTTTTATTTTGTAATTTTTTTATTAATTAAATATTTGTAATATCACTTTCACCAATTGGCGCCGTATCCAAATATTGTTCTAATTTTTGTAATACTTCTTCTAATCCTGTACCTTTATAATATGATGAAATTACTATATTTAATCTTGGTATAGCTATCTCTTCATTATTCTTTGATTTTTTATTATTTTTATTTACATCCAAATTATATTCTTCAATTTCTTCTTCTGTTAAATAGATTCTCATTGATTCTATTTTTTCTTTCATTTCATTTAAAAAGTCTGCTACACTATTTGCTTCAACTCCTGAAAATGCAATAACAAATTTAGGTCCCATATATCTTACAAATACATATTCTTTTGCTAAATTTTCTTCTACATAACGACTAATTTCAGTAATTACTTTATTACCTAATTCTCTACAATATTTTTTATTGATTTCTTGAATATTTATTATCTTAAACATACATATTGTAGAAGTAGTATATTGATCTATTATTTTCTTGCCTTCACCATATAAATATTCTTCTGAATATAGTCCTGTAAATAAGTCTTTCCTTACTATTGACTCTAATGTTTTTTGATGTACAACTGTTTTTAATACTGAAACTATATTTTCTTTTATAACTTCTAAAACTGTTGTATCCACATTGTCAAAATCGTGTGGTGTACCACTTTCTATAATCCAGTATCCTATATATACATTATCTATATATAGTGGAAAAAATATTGCTGATTTTGCTCTTCCAAATTCCATTTCTTGATATGGAAGTCTTTCACTTTCGTTATTAACTGTAACATATTTAGGCGTTGCTGTTTCTATACTATCTTTAAACATATCAATATTTTGTAATGACTTCAATGCATCCCAATGCTTTTTATCTACGTTTGAAGCTTTTACTTGATATTCAGCTCCATTAAATACAACAATAGTAGAATATTTAATTTCATATCTTTCTATTAAAATATCATTAATTTTTTTGATTTTTTGGTCAACTGATGAAGTTTCTCCTATTGCATTCATGAAATCTTGAACTACATATAAATTAGTGATTCTTTGATTCATATCTTTAAACTTCTGTATTTTTTTATGAATAGTTATATTATATACAATTAGTCCTATTACAATAAAAACTAATATTACTACTACTGCTATTATCACGTTTTCTTCCTCCTTATGTTTAATATCTTCTCTTCATTTGATCAAGTGTATTATTCATATTTGGTGTAAATGTATTATTTTGAGTTTGATTGTTTACAGAAGGTGGTCTATATCCCATTGAATTGTTTACTACTGGATAAATCATATTTCCAAGTTCTTTTAGTGTTTGTACAAATATTTTAGAATATCCTTTTAAAGTTATATTACATTCTATTATATTTTGTAAATATTGTATATAAACATCTTCATCTAGCGGAATAGACACATATTTTATCATATTTCTATCAAATAATTCTGTCATAAATGACATTGCTGGATCATTATAATATGCCATTCCTCCTATTATTGTTTTATCTGAAACTCCTCTGATTTTAACAACTTTGTTAAGAACTATTCTTAATTTATGTTCATCTAAAATATTTTTAGCCTTTAATTCTCTTAAAAAAGCTGTTAATGGTTGTATTGTTAATACATCATAAGTTTGTACTAAGTATGTTTCTTGTGATTGTTTAAAATATCCAATTGGTGTATCAAAGTCTGTATCTATTAATATCAAAGAATGTGTTTTTAATAAAGTTTCTAATATTTTATCAACTTGGTAGATATGTTCATTTTCATCTGGTAATGATGTATATACTGTTAAATTCTTATTAACACTAATACCTTGTGCTAATCCTTGTGTTAAACCTTCTATACTATGTGATGCTATCGTTCTTAATTCTTCTTCATTTTTTGTATAAATATAATATGAATTTCTATTTTTAGTAGTATCTAAAATAGCTGTATTTACTCCTATTGAAGACATAAGTTCTGCTATATTATTTACTATAAAAGATGTACCATTTTTGCTTGTACCTACAAATGATACTATTTTTTTATCTGGTGTTAGCAAGCCTGATAAATCTATTGTTTCTTCATATTGACTATTTCTTTGTGGTTGCCTAATAACATTATTTATTCCATAATTTGTTACATTTGGTTCTAGTTCTGGTTCATTTTGATATTGTTGTGAATATGTTTGAACTCTATTATTTATATCTAAATTGTCATCTTCTTCGTTAAAATCATATCTAGACAAAGAAGACATTGTTTGATTAGTTTCTTCTTGTTGTTCAAATCCTGGTAGTAATGTTTCTTCTTCAAATTGATCATCTTCAAAACCTGGTAATACTGTATTTTGTTCTGTTTTTGTTTGTTGTTCAAATCCAGGTAATATTGTATCTTCATTATCAATATTATCAAAACCTGGTAATATTGTATCCTCTTTTTCTGTATTTTCAATTTTTGTTTCAACTTCCTGAACAGGATTAATAGGATTTTTTCTTGGTCTTCCTCTTCCTCTTTTTACAACTGGCTCTTCATTTGTATTAGAAGATTGAATAGGATTTTTTCTTGGTCTTCCTCTTCCTCTTTTTACTGGTTTAGTTACTTCTGGTTCTTCAATACTCTCTTCTATTTCTTTTGGTTTTTCTGTAATTTGAGGATTTTGATTTACAGATTGTATATTGTTTGTATTTTGTATATTATTTTGAGTGCTTACTAAATTTCTCCTATCTTCTATTATATCTATTCTACTTTTTTCTGCCGTTTTTGGTCTAGATAATTTTTTAGCTCCTGACATATTAACTGATGATGGAATTACAACAGGTTTTGACATTATAGACTCTCTATTTTTAGGCTTTAAAAATGTTTCACTTGGACCTTCTTTTTGTTCTTTTTTACTATATCTTAAATCCTTAGATACACTATTATTAAAAGACATTATTTGTTGATATTTTGGTGACTGTTCTTCTAATACAGCTCTTACATTTAGTGGTAGAAATTTAGATATAATTCTTAATTGTGTATCATTATATTGTGCCGCTATATTATTAAAACTATCCACATATCTTTCTTCATTTTTCCCTAATCTTTTATAGTGTGCTATTATATTTTGAATTTCCATTTCGCTAACATCATTTTCGTTTTCTGCATGATAGCTAACATCTTCTGAATCTATTTGATAATATGCTTTCGCCTCTTTTTTCACACGCGGTCTATTAATCAATCTACATACTTCATCAACGCTTCTATCGTTTCCTATAATAGCATTATATATTCCTATACCAAATAGCTTTACTAATAATTCTTCTGATTTTGTTCTTCTGTCTGAACAAATTAAAATAATTGGTATATCATTCCCCTTAACACTTGATGCTTCATCACTTATACCATCTAATTTTTCAAAAATAAATTTATCTATTTGATCATATTGTGTATGTGTAAATGCTTCTAAATCTTCACTTATAACAATTCTATCATAAGTTTTATCTTTTTGTAACTCTTTTAATATTGCATTAAAGTAATAAACATTTTTATAAGAAATTATTTGTTTATATTCTTTTTGGTATTTTTTTACAATAGATTCTGATATTTCTTCATTACTTACAGCAAATAAGACTTTCATTGGTTACCCCCTTCCAAATTTTACAAACACTGCAAATGCTAGTGGTAATATTTGGCATATAATTAAAATTGTGACAAAAGTTACTATTAAAGCCATACCTTTTTCTAATGTGTCTAACTTTCTAACACCTATTACATATTGATGTATAGCTCCAATTGCAATTCCTAAAAAACATAGTGGAATACTATAAATACGTACTAAATTTAATATGTATGCTACTGTCCCATATACATCTGATCCATATTTTTCTTGATAATCTTCCACAGAATTTGCTACATCTTCTTTTAATTCAACTAGTTGGCTTTCTGTTTCTTCATCTATTGCTCTATCAGTAGTTTCATTATTTTCTGCTGCAAATACTGCTGTAAACATAAATAATGATAATACTAGTAATATTATTGTGATTATAGCTATTATACCTTTTTTCATTTTTATTCCTTTCCTTTCTAAAAGCTCCTAATGTGTTGTTTATTTGATTTGGCAAATATTTCTATTCTTTATTCTTGCTATTATATCATACAATAAATAATTAAAAATAGCAAGAATTTTTTATAATTTATTATATAAATATTTCATATGTGAATAAACTCCATTTGCCCAATTTTTGTCTGTTGCATATCTAGTATTAATTCCTGTTAATGTAGATCCGTTATAATATTTTCCAGATGCCGTTTCTCCTCCATATATACTTGTACCTTTTGGATTCAAATAATATTTAACAAATACTCTTGCAATAAGGTCTATACTTTCTGAATAATTTGAAAATGTATATGCCCCATTATATGGATTAGAATCATATGCTCCATAACCAAATAAGTTATACTTTTCCTTAGCTATTTTAGAAGTTCCCCAACTACTTTCATGTATACCTACTGCTGCTACAAAAACTCCATTTATATTATATTGTTTTTCTATATAGTAGAAATATTCTGCATTTTGTTCAAATATTTTATTCTTATCTTTGTTGTCTGACAATATCTTTTTAAACTGTTCTAATGTCAGTCCACTTGGTTTATTCAATAACATATCAAAACTTAATGTAGATAATAGTTCTGATCTGCTTTTTTGATTAGTATTTGTAGAGTTATCTTGAATTTCATTTTCTTGTGTATAGTTTTTATGTGTCGTTGCTTCTATTTTTACATATCCGATTATACTTCCTGACCTAATTCTATACCAATCATCTTGAATTCCCAATACTTTTAATTCATTATTTTTTGATAATGTTGCTACTTTTTGACTATTCTCATTTGCTTCAACCATTACAGATAACCTATCTGATGTTACATATACAGTATCTCCTACTTTAACTTCATAATTTGAACTTCCACTACCTGTTCCAACTTCTACTATTTTGTTAACTGCTGCTTTTGTTATTTTGGCTGAAACTTGTTCTTCATTTATTAATTCATCATTTTGGTATGTTTTTTTAGTTGTAATTTCTTGTTTTCCTTCTCTTCCTTCTTGTACCACTTGTAAAGTTCCATTAGGTAAACTTGCATTGTTTTTATACTTTGTTGTATATTCTAGTTCAACTTCTTCTACGCTGTATTCTTCTCTTGTTCCTTCTTTTACATTATTTTCTATGTATGAATCTATATCTATTTTTTCTGCTTGGCTTAATTTAAGATTTTCAATTGGTGCAGTCGTTTCTGTTGCATAAACTACACTTTCTCCAAAATAATAGTGATAAAAGATAATTATATAGAATATACTAATAAGAGTTATTAAAAATATAATTATGTTTTTTAAAGTAAAAAATACAAACTTTCTTTTTTTATCTTTTGCTTTCATAATATCACCTAATATTATTTTACCTTTTCCTACTTTTTTTGTCAATTTACTTTTAGAGTTTTTTGACTTTTAATTCAGGTATTGATTTTATTTGCTTTTTATAATATCATAGCTATATACTAATGATAATTTATTAATAATATGTGAGGTTTTTATGGATAAAAAGAAAAAAATTTTGATTATTATTATTTTGATTTTATTTATATTAGTTATTTTTTTAGCATATCTTGTTTTTTCAAAATTTGTGCTAAAATCTAATTTTGAAAAATCAATTTTGCCTTTTGCTAATAAAAATGATGAAACTATTTTTTATATTAATCAAATTGTTTTTTTTAGTAATTGTGATGCAAAGAATAAAAATATATCAACAACAAATTATACATTAGAAAATATATATCAATATACTGATATAGCGTTTTTTATAGATTCACCAGAAGAAGAAAAAACTTCAAAAAATACTTTAAAAACTGTTAGTATTGAAAATATTAACTTCATTACTTCTCCTAAAATTGGAGAACCTGCATTGTATTTTAAAAGCTTAAATAATTTTGCTAAAAGTGAATTAACTGATGAAAATAAAATAAATGATAAATTGGACTTAACTATTACTTCGCAAGATGAAGCTGATTTAAGTACTCCTATATTATATAATAATCTTGCCAATCCAATTACACTTAGTTATATAAATTCTAACATAAAAACTGATTATACATTTACAGATACTTCAACTCCAATTACTTATGATGGTACTCTTTTACCTAAATGCAATATATCACTAGATGATATTAATTGTAACTTTTCTTTTGATATTTATATTACAAATAACTTAGATGAAAAATATAAATGCACTATTTTTATTGATGTACCTCTAACTTCAAATGATGAATCAATTGAAAATGGAAGTATTACATTAAAAAAAGATATGAATTTATCTTTTTATAGATATGAATAATAGGAGGATTTAATATGAAAGAAAACATACCAATTTCAGAGCAATTAAAGAAAAAATATCATAAAACAGAAGAAGTTTCTAATTTTAAAGAAATGTTATATCGTTCTGGTGATATTTATCGTTCAAGGACTGCATTTAAAAGAAAGGATAAAAATGGAAAAATTTATTCTACTACATATGCTGAATTTAAAAATGATGTTGTTTTTTTAGGGACAAGTTTAATAGAAAAGGGATTTTTAAATAAAAGAATTGCTGTTATTGGAAAAAATAGTTATGAATGGAGTGTTGCTTATTTAGCAGCTTCTATTGTTGGTATAGTAGTTCCTATTGATAAAGAATTGCATCCACATGATGTAATAAATTTTATGAATGTATCTCAAACTGTTTGTATATTAGGTGATTCTAAAAATTTAAATAGCATTTTAGATAATATTGAAAAAGTTGAAAATCCGGATACTATTTTTGTTACATTCGATTCTGAGGCCGAAACAAATAATTCTTATGATGCTTTTTTAAAAAATGGAAAACAATCATATGAAAATGGTAATCATTCTTTCGACGAAATTGAAGTAGATCCAGATGAACTACGTATTTTACTATTTACTTCTGGAACAACAGGCAGTGCAAAAGGTGTATGTTTGTCTCAGAGAAATATATGTTCTAATATTTTATCTACTTATGGAATAGTAAAAGTAAAAAGAAGTGATTTGTTTTTCTCTATACTTCCTTTGCATCATACTTATGAATGTACATTAGGATTTTTATTACCAATATATAGTGGAGCAAGTGTATGTCATTGTGAAGGGTTAAGATATATTGTAAAAAATATTCAAGAATTTCATCCTTCTGTTATACTATGTGTTCCTTTATTATTAGAAAATGTTCATAAAAATATAATTAAAAATATGAATAAATCATTACCTGAAAAATACAGAACTGATGATGGAAACCCATTTAATAAATTACCTTTCTTCTTGAAAAAAATTGTTAGAGCTAAGGTAAAAAATACATTAGGTGGCAGATTAAGAGTATTTATTGTTGGTGCTGCTGCCGTTAATCCTAATATAATCTCTGACTTTAAAGATTTACATTTAAATACTTTACAAGGTTATGGATTAACAGAGTGTTCTCCTCTTGTTGCAGGAAATACTGACTTTTTTCAAAAAGATGATGCAGCAGGTCTTCCAATACCTAATGTAGAATATATGATAGATTCTCCTAACGAAGAAGGAGTTGGTGAAATTTTAGTTAAAGGTCCTAATGTTATGCTTGGCTATTATGAAGATGAAGAAAAGACAAATCAAACTATTGTTGATGGATGGTTTCATACAGGAGATTTAGGTAAAGTTGATGAAAATGGTTACTTATATATTACTGGCAGATGTAAAAGTGTTATAGTTACTAAAAATGGTAAGAATATTTATCCAGAAGAAGTTGAATATTATTTAAATGATAATCCTCTTATTTCAGAATCAATGGTTTTAGGGATTCATAAAGATAATGATGACGATATATATGTTAATGCACAAATTTATCCTAATATAGAAGCTATTACAGAGTATTTAAAAGGTAGTGTTCCAACAAAAGAAGAAATTTGGAAACTTATTTCTGATGTTGTTTCTAGCGTTAATAAAAAATTACCTAATTACAAGCATATTAAAAGTTTTGGTATTAGAGATAAAGAATTTGAAAAAACAACTACACAAAAAATAAAAAGATATGGAAATAATATGAAAGTTGATAAAGAAGATAAAAATAATAATGAGTAGACTTAAATCTACTCATTTTCTTTTATCAATTTCAGTACTTTATTTGCAATATCTATATTATGTGTTATTAATGCTTTACTATATTTTACTTTTATAAACCAAATTATTTTTTCAACTATTATAATATATAAAAATTTTAAAATTAATTTTTTATTTTCCCCTAATTCTGCTGATAATAATGATACTATTTTATCTATTTCTTTTATATCAGAGTTATTTATTTCAATTTCTCCTCTTATAAATTGTGCTGTTTCTATAAGTTTTTCTCCTATTATACCATGTGGGTCAATTACTTTCCAACTATTTTCTGATTTCAATATATTTTTATGATTCAAATCATTATGTAATATATATTTTTTTAGTTTTAATTTATGTATTTCTTTATATAAATTCTTCATTTCTTCAATTATGTTTATTATATCATTATATTTGTTTTTATTATTATCAACATATTTTAATATTTCTTTTAATTTCGCTTCATAAGTTGGAAATTTATTTTCATTATTATCTGGTATTGAATAATTGTTAAAAATATCACAAAATATTTTTATTCTATCTTTTTGTTCTTTAACATTATCTAATGAGTATCCTGGTAAAACTCTTTCTAGAATAAGAACTCTATCTTTCAAATTGGAATAATAGCATTTTACCATGTTTTTAGTTTGATATTGTTTCATTATCTTTATTTCTCCAATAGTTGTTTTTCCTGGTGCACCTATTTTTAATACTATGTCTCCATATCTTTTTGAATTTGCAAATATTACTAAATTCATACTTAAATTTTCTATTACTTTTATATTTTTTAATTCAAATTTATTTATATATTTATTTACAACATTATCTAAATTATCTAGCCATTTTATTCCTTTTTTGTTATATCTATTAATAATATTTTTCTTAAAATTTTCTGGTACCTCTATCATATTTTCCTCTTTTACATTTATCAGTTTAATTTATTTTAACATATCTTTAAATAATTGTATAGTTTATTTATTATACATATGGTGGAGCGAAAAACTATTTACTCCATCATGAGGCTTACTTTGGAAGTATCATAATTCGATACCCTAATTTTGCACAGTTTGGATGATTTTAATATTGTTTTGGGCAACAAAAAAATCAACCAGATTTTATTTCCTGATTGATTTTGTATCAATTCTGTTCATTTTAGCTTGGACAGAAATATCATTGGTGCCAACGAAGTAGTTATTTACAACTTTTTGACTCTCTTGACGATTGATACAAATATCAATCAATTTATCATTCTTAATTTAACATAATTTTTATAAAGATTCAATTGTTTTAAATGAAGTTTATTGAAAAAAATGTAAATTTATGATATTGTTTAGCTATACGAGTAATTTTTAAGAGTAAATTATAGGTAGGAAAAATTATGAATAAAGAAATATCGATAATAAAAAAAAGTATTAAACAGAAAAGTATTGATTATCGAGATATACCATTAGAGTTAAGAGATAATATAGATATTATAGAAGCAGAAAGAAAATCAGGAATGAGAGTATATTCTAATAGAGGATATGATGTGATTTTCAATAGATTTTTTGTTCAAGAAGACATAATAGATTTTAGTGATAATAGTATATTAAAAACAATAACAACTAATTTTGAATCATTTGATGACTATTACGAATATTTAAAAGGCAATATATATGAAAAGTCTTGCTACTATCAATGTGAATTTACTTCAAGACAGATAAAAAAATACAAAATAGATGTTAATAAGATTAAGAATAATGCTTTTATAAATTATACTATTGCAGATGATAGTCTTGATAAAGAATTAGAAAATTTAAATGATGAATTTAAAAATGCAGAATTAAAAAAAGAAAAAAATAAATTGTGGATTAACAAAGTTTTAGATTGTAAAAATTTAAAAGAGTTAATGAAAGTTCTACGTAATTTTGAAAAAAGCAAATATCATGAATATTATTTTGAAGATATACTTATTTATTATTTCATTAAAATTAAACCTAAAAAAGCATTTAAAATTTTGATGGATTCAATAAATAATTGTGAGAACATTATATCAGAAGAAAAGATGTGTTTATATTTTCCAGCAAAAGAAGTTCTAAATTCAATAAATTACAATAAAAATGTGCGAGCACCAACAACAATTAGCAAGTATATAAAGAAATTAAAAAATTTGGCAAATGATATAGACAGTAATAATTATACAAAAGAAACTAACTGCAAATTTGATATAAGAACAAATTATTTTATAATTGAAGAATCATATAAAATAACAGGAAAAAATTGGCCAATTATAATTAGAAAGTATTTTTATGATATTAAAGAACTTATAAAATATTTAGATGGAGATTTATCTAATTGTGATTTATCAAAAGCAGTAATTTCAAAAAAAGATATAGAGAATTGTAAAACAAATGAAAATACATTATTACCATTGGATAGTACAAAAATATCACATATAGTAAATAAGTATTATGAATCGGAAAAGTTTTGGGTTTTACAAAAATGGACAGATCAAAATGGAAATACTTTATTTGAAAGAAAAAGAGGCTTTAAATACTTTTTTAATTATATTTATTATTTGCATAATGATTTGAGTAATGCTGACTTGCTTTTTTGCGAAGGTCTTTCAAATTTAAAAAATATTGAAGATATTAAATTTGATAATGCACATATTAGAAGTGAAATAATGGATAAACTTGGATTGAAATATGGAATATTAAATAATTCTAATAATCCTCTTTCATTTGAAAAAACGATAAATAATGAGAAAGAAACACAATTAGTATTAAATGAAAGCAGAGATTTATTATTAAATGAATCAATAAACGATTATAATAGTTATATAAGAGTTTCCTATGTATCAGATATACATTTAATGCATAGATTACAAAAGTGTAAATCAATATTTGATATTGAATTTACAATAAAAGACATAATAATAAATATCTTGAAAAATAGTAGTAATATTCTTTTAATAGGTGGAGATGTATCATCTAGCTATGATTTTTATAAAGTGTTTATTACTGAATTATCAAAAGAATTAAATAGATATAGTATAAAAGTTATATTTATTTTGGGAAATCATGAATTATGGGATTTTGCTGGGCATAAATTACAAAATATTATTGATAATTATAAAAATTTAATAATATCAAATGGTATGTATTTTATACATAATAATCTATTATATATTGAAGATAAAAAGATAGAAGAAATTTCAGAAGAAGAGATGAATAGCCTGTCAGATGATGCAATTAGAGTAAAATTAAAAAAGGCAAAATTAGTAATTAGTGGAGGGATAGCATTTTCTGGATACAATAATTATTTTAATGCTAATAACGGAATTTATAGATATACACTAAATCGAAAACAAGAAATAGCTGAAACTAAAAAATTTGAGAAAATATATGATAAATTAACCACTTGTATTCCTGATAAACACGTTATTATTTTTACTCATACTCCTAAAAAAGATTGGTCAAAATCAGAGAAATATGTTAGAAATTGGGTTTATGTAAGTGGACATACTCATAGAAATTATTTTTATGACGATGGAGAATATAGAATATATGCAGATAATCAATTAGGATATAATTATAAAACTGCTTTTGTGAAATCCTTTTGTATAGAATATGATTATGATTTGTTTTCAGATTATGCAGATGGAATATATACTATAACAAAAACTCAATACAATGATTTTTATAGAGGAAAAAATATTGGAATGGATTATAATAGAGATGGTGAGATATTCATGTTGAAAAAAAACGGTTATTATTGTTTTATCAGACCATCTTCGAGAGGGTTAGCTATATTAAATGGTGGTGCATTAAAATCATTAAATGTAAAAGATGTTCATTATTACTACGATAATATGGATAGTCAAATTTTGCTAAATAAAGAACCCTTAGAAAAATATACTAAATATCAAAAAATCGTTTCTAATCAGGTTAAAGAAATTGGCGGATCTGGAACAATACATGGTTCAATTATAGACATAGATTTCTTTAATCATATATATGTAAATCCTTTTGATGGAACACTATCAGGATATTATGCTTTGGATATTATAGATAAATACATTTTTGCTAATATACCATCATTATTAAAGGCTAATTGTCCAACATTATATAAAAATTATACTAAAATGTTAGGAACTGATAAATCTAATACACTTATAATCAAAGGACAATCAACAGAAATAATATTAAAACCAACATATTATCCAGGTACAGATATATATAAAGCTTCGAGAGAAATAAAGAAAATGCAAAGATTAAATAATGGAATATTAACAGTATGGCATAATGATTATAGGAAATTTTTTAACAATGATAATAGAAAACTTTTAAAATAAGAGGCAATTAATAATACTTAAAAAGTACATTGCTTTTTCTTCATTACAATATAACAATATGTATGTGATACCAAAAATATAATCAAAAATCTTGGAATAAAAAAGTAAAAAATAACAAATTATTGTAAAACTAAAGGCGAATGAAAATTTTTTTCATTCGCTTATTATATCAATTTCTATACATATATCAATTCGTTAAAAACAATTTCTTCTGCTTGAGCCTTAATCGAGTTCATTGTACCAACCCAATAAAGCATATCTGTATTTTTCATATTTTCTGTCAAATCACTTTTTTCTTTCAGTTGGTCAATTATCTGATTCACTCTCGTTTGAGTTGTTTCTTGTATTTCTTTTAAATGAGTATTTAAAGTACCATTTATGAGCATTATAGTATAATCAGCCTTTTTGTGTTCTTTTAGATATTTTAATCTCATTCTACCATATTTATTTAAAACAATTTTTTCTTCTTTTGGTACTACTATATTTGGTATATAATAATCTCCCTCTAAACGATATTCAATACCTGTTCTTTCATCTATTTTTGTTTTTGCTAATTCTTTATTCATAACATTTTCCTCCTAAAATCTTATATCATTATTTTTCTTTTTACTTTTATTCTTCTTATTCTCATCTGGTATTGTTACTTTTCTATAAATGTTATTTGCGATTTCATTATCATTGTCGCCAAATATACCGTTTTTATATAAATCATCACTTACATTTTTGTAATTACTATCTTTATCATAACAAATTCTTTTATGAAAGTGTTCCATAATACTATGCCAAAAGTCTTTAAATTTTTTCAATTCTTGTTTTATTTTTTCCTTTTCAACTTGTAATTTATTTATGATTTTATCTTTAGTCGATAATTCACTTTTAAGATTACTAATTTCATCATCTTTTAACTCTATTTGATATTTAAGTGAGCGATTTTCTTTTGCTATTTCAAAAGTACTATTTTCAAAATCACTAATTGCCATATTTAAGTCATTTACACTTCTTACTGTTTGAGTAATATCTTTTACATCTTCTGTATAATTTTTCAATTTCTGGACATCCTCGTTTGAAATAATCATATTACTTTTATTTAGTTTACTTGGCTTTAAATTATCTAATATTTGATTTACATCATTGCTTTTGTTATCAAGTGTTTTTGTTTGATTATTAGCTTCAGTTAGTTTTTGTTCTTTTTGTTTTAATTGCTTTTTGATTTCTCTGTAATTTACCATATCTTTAACATCAATATCTTGATTTCTGCCTTTCTTCTTTTGTTTCAATAAAGAATTTTCACAGTAAATTTTATTATATGATTTTATACAACAATTTCTCATTTCATCTTGTATTCGTTGCAAAGATTCTTTTGTAAATACTTTTGATTTTGCAGGTTGTTTTCTCATACCTCTTTTATAATCTTCTTTTATTGGAACGCCAACAATGTGTATATGTGGAGATGTTTCATCAAAATGAATTACTGCATTGGCTACTTTAAATTCTGGTACAATTCTCATTAAATCTTGTACTTGTTCTTTATAAACTTGTACCATACCTTTTTTATAATATTCATCTTTATCATTCCAAAAGTCCATATCTCCAAGTTCTATTATAATTTCACAAGCCAAGTCTTTTTGTTTATCTTGTGATATATGCTTAAAGTAATTCTTTATTTTTCTATCTTCACGAGTTTGTTTTTGATTATATTCAATTCTTGCTTGTTCAAATTCTTGAAAATATAGGTTTTGAACATCTTTGTATAAATTATCAGTTCCATAAATTACACAAATTTCTTCTTTGTAATTATCATAATCTCTTAAATTATGCTTATTTACTTTTGATAATTGTGTTGCATTTTGTATTCCATTATTTGAAAATGAAGTTTCGCCAGATGGATTATTTTTTGCAATTTCTTTTGCTTTTACTGTTTTATTTTTATCACTACCTAAATGAATAGAATATGCTAATTCTTCGCTCATCTCTTTTCCTCCTTTAGCTTTAACTTCGTAGGCACAGGATTTTTGATTTGACAAAATTCCTAACCCCCTATGAGTTTTGACATTCTATCAAAACTCGGGGGCTCTGCGAGGCAATAAATTTTCTCCCACTGGGATAAAATTTATCAAAATTAACTATCGCCACTTTCATTTTTACTTCGTAAAAACAAAACGTGCCACGTTAATTTTGTTGTTGCAACAAAGAAAATATATAAGTAATAGAGTTGCAACAATTATTCTGTATCTTCTTCGCAGAATTTTACTGGCTTTACACCTACTGAAATAGGTTTAGGCTCTTTCATATAAAGTACACTATCATTTGTTTCATCTGGTATATAATCAAATGCTATATCGACTTCTTGCATTTGGAATTTATCTTCTTCACGAATATAAATTATTCCAAATTCATAAGTTTCCATTTTATTATCTGGATCAAGTTTGTAATAATCTTTTAAAGGAAATACTCTAACAATGGCAGAATTATCTTCAACAAAATTAAAATAGAATACTTGCTTATCAACATAGTATGTTGCTTCTGTATAACTTACATCATAGTATTGTCTTAATCTCATAATAATTTCACTAACCTCTTTTTCAGGTAGGTAGTTACTAAATCTTATATTACCTAATACATTCCCCAAAATTGCTTGTTTAGTTGTGTCTATATAACCGTTATCAAATAGTTCTTGACAAGGTTTACAAATTGATTCTCTAAAATTTATTTGTTTTACAGAAATATCATTACCAATTAACTCTAATTCAATATCATCAACATATTTCATTATTAGTTCAGCTTGTTCTTGTCTAGTATAATCTTTCCAAGTTTTAGTTCTTTCTTGATATTCTTTATCTAACTTTATTTTGTTTATAAAATCAATATCTCTTTTTAGTAAAATGTCTTTTGGTGTAAATCTTAATTCTTCTACACAGTCAGTAGTATCTAATTTATTTTCTAACTCACTAATTGCTTTTTCAACCATTTTCTTTTCTTCGTTATATTCTTTTAACTCAAAAACTCCATTGATATAGGCTTTTTTAATTCTTTCAAGTTTACTATTTTGTTCTTTTATTTCTTTTTCTAATTGCTCCTTAGGTTCATCAAATTTTTGCTTTATCATAGGCAAGAAGAATTGATTTACAACAGAATCATATTCTACTAATTCACTAATAAATTGACTAAAATAATCATTTATCACTTTTTCTTTAAATTCAATTTTACAGTCATTGCAATAGTAGTAAAAGTAGGTATTTCCATTTTTCTTCGTAGTAGCTTTACCACCTAATATTCGATTGCATTTAGGACATTTTAATTTTTGTAAATATAAATATGTCAATGTTCTTTTATAACTTCTTGAATTTTTCTTTTTTTGTACTTGGCAATCTTCCCACATTTCTTTAGATATAATAGGCTCAACTACATCTTCATAATAGGTAGGGTGTTTTGTTCTTTTGCCGTGAACAAAATCTCCTTTGTATATTTCATTTTCAAGAATATTAACAATAGTGGAATCTCTCCAATTATCTTTTCCTAATACTTTTTCTTCATTAAATAAATTGCTTATTTTTTGATAAGAATAACCGTTGTAATATAAATCAAATATTCTAACTACAATGTCTTTAGTAGAATAATCAATTACTAATCTTTTATCTTCGTGTTTATATCCTAATGGAGCAATATGAGGAATATGACCACATTTAATTGCACCTGCTAAACCAACTTTAGTTCTTTCGCTAGTTCTCTCAATTTCATTTTGACTAACACTCATTAAAAGTCTTGAAATCATTTTACCATTTGCACTTGTTGTGTTTATTTCATCATTAACGCAGTCCAAATAAGCACCATTTTCATCTAAAAAAGTCATTAGATTTTCCCAATCATAAATACTTCTTGTTATTCTGTCTAATTTTAAAGCAATAATAGTATTTATCTTTTTAGCTTTTATATCATTTTTTAACCTTTCAAACTCTGGTCTATAATTACCAGTTTTAGCACTTATTCCAGCATCTTCGTAATAATCTACTATCTCATAACCTTTAAACTTACAAAAAGTTTCTAATCTTTCTCTTTGCTCTGGTAAACTAAAACCTTCACGAGCTTGATCTTCGGTTGATACTCTCATATATAACCCACATTTTTTCTTTTCATCACTCAATTTTCAAACCTCCTAACAAAAAAGAGACAT
>CALXKA010000008.1 GCA_944388765.1 uncultured Clostridia bacterium | reverse complement strand
ATACAGATGATTTTCATTATAGAAATTGAAGCTTTTTCTTCATTTTTCATATAAATAAATTACCTCCTTTTTGGCAACAAGTATATTATACTATTTTTTTCTTTTTTTGTCAAATTTTGAAAAATTTTCGTTCTAAATGCTTTGTCCATAAACCAATATGGTGTTTATATTATTTTATGCAAAACTTTTTTTAATATTACTATTTCTTTCTATTTGAGTAGAAACCATTTTTCATACAAATTACAAGTTTTTCACAATTTTTTCATATTAATATTGTATAAAAAAATATAATATGTTATCATTTACTTGTATATAATATAAATATAAGGAGGAATAATTATGGTTGTTGGCATTATAGTAGCCATTGTAGTTATATTAATAATTGCAGTAATTGGAATGTATAATAGTTTAGTTCAAGCTAGAATAAAAGTTGACAATGCTTGGAGCCAAATTGATGTTCAATTACAAAGAAGATTTGATTTAATACCAAATTTTGTAGAAACAGTAAAAGGTTATATGACACACGAAAAAGAAACTTTTGAAAAAATAACTAATTTAAGAAGTTCTTGGTCAGAAAGCAAAAGCATTTCTGAAAAAGCAAGCTTAGATAATGAATTATCAAATACATTAAAAACCATTATGGCTGTTGCAGAAAATTATCCAGATTTGAAAGCAAATCAAAATTTCTCAGAATTATCAGAAGAACTAAGAAATACTGAAAATAAAATTTCTTTTTCAAGACAATTTTATAATGATACTGTAACAATGTATAATACAAAATTAGAAGTTTTCCCTTCTAATATTATAGCTGGTATATTCAATTTCAAAGCTCGTGACTTATTTACAGCAGAAAATGAAGAAGCTAGAAAAAATGTAAAAGTTGATTTTTAGATAATTTTAGGGACATTCATATAAAGATTGTCCTTATTTTATACAAGAAAGGATATATAAAAGCAAATGTTTCAAAATATTAGAAAAAATAAAATAGAATCAGGAATTATTGTAGCAATATTTATCATTGTAATAACCCTCATTGTTTATTATATTTGTCATGCTTTAAGATTAGGGACATTATCTATTTTTATTGCATTAATATTTTCTATTGCAACTGCTTGGGGTTCATACTATTATAGTGATAAAATTGTACTTTCATTAAATGGTGCAAGACCAGCTACAAAAGAAGAAAATCAAAAATTAGTAAATATTTTAGATGCGTTAATGGTAACATCTGGGCTTAAAACAAAACCAAAGTTATATATAGTAGAAGATCCTCAACCAAACGCATTTGCAACAGGTAGAAACCCTGAAAATTCTGTAATTTGTGTAACAACTGGATTATTAGAAAAATTAGATTACTATGAACTTGAAGGAGTTATTGCTCATGAATTAAGTCATATAAAAAACTACGATATACTTTTAAGTTGTGTAGTTTCTGTTATGGTTGGATTTATTGTTATGATAGCTGATCTATTTTCTAGATTCTTGTTTTGGGGTGGATTAGGCGATAGAGATAGTGATAATAAAGGAAATGGTATATTAATGTTAATAGGTTTAATATTTTTAATATTATCTCCTATATTTGGTTCATTAATGCAACTTGCCTTATCTAGAAAAAGAGAATTTTTAGCAGATAGTACAGCAATTGAATTTACAAGAAATCCAGATGGTCTAATTTCTGCTCTACAAAAATTAGATGCGGATGAAAACCAATTAAAAACTGCTAACAGTGCAACAGCTAACATGTATATTGTTAATCCATTTAAGAAAAACACAAAAGAAGGTAAGAAAAAATCTTCTAGCATTTGGTCTACACACCCAAGCATAGAAGATAGAATTGAAGCTTTAAGAAATTTAAAATAATATGTTATATAGAAAAAATCCTATTCGCATTTTTATATGTAATATCTGCCACTTGTTCTAGTGGCACTTTTTTTACCTCTGCTATTTTTTGTGCTATATATCTAACATTTCTTGAATCATTTCTTTTTCCTCTTAATGGTTCTGGTGAAAGATATGGACTATCAGTTTCAATTAATATCTTATCATCTGGTACCATTTCTATTATTTCATTTGCATTTTTAGAATTTTTAAAAGTTATAGGACCTGCAAAAGAGATATAGAAATCTAATTTTAATGCTTCTTTCACAAGTTCTCTATTTAAAGGGCAACAGTGAAATATTCCTTTTTTTATAGCAGTATTACTTTTTAAAATCTCTAATGTATCTATAACCGCTTCTCTTGTATGAATTACAATAGGTAGCTCTAATTCATTTGCAATTTTTATTTGTTCTATAAAGGCCTTTTTTTGTAATTCTCTCCTTTTTATATCTTTTTCCCAATAATAGTCTAATCCTATTTCTCCAATTGCTACAACTTTTTTATTATTTATTGCTAAATCCTTAATTTTTTGTATATTTTTCCACAATTCTTCTTCACTTTGTGGAATATCGTTAGGAGAAATACCACATGTTGCATATATAAAATCATATTTATTAGATAAATCTACTGCATTTTTAGATCCTTCTAAACTATATCCTGCACTAACTAATCTTTTAATTCCACTCTTTTTTATCTCATTTATAATTTCATCTCTATCTATATCAAATTTTTCATCATCCAAATGTGCATGACTATCAAATAGATTCATGTTTCCTCACTCTCTAAAACTTCAATTCTAATATTTTGTAAAATTTTATTTCATATTTTCTTCTGTAATCATAACAGCTGTTGCCACTGCATATTCTTTACAATGCGATATACTTATATCTATATTAGTTTTTTTTTCTTCTTTTATTTTAACATATGGTCTGCTTTGCTCATCATTTAGAACTTCTATATCTTTCCATCCCACTTCATATTTATCTTTTAAATTTCTAGATATTGCCTTAAAAATAGCTTCTTTTGCAGCAAACCTTGCTGCATAATGCTGATACTTTTGTTTTTTTCTACTTTCGCAATATTGTATTTCTTTATCTGTATAAACTTCATTTAAGAATTTTTCTCCTAATTTTTCTATTGAACGCCTAATTCTTTCTATTTCTATTATATCTGTCCCACAAGAAATACTCATACTTTCAAAACCTTTCTACTTATTAGATAAAACTATAAAATTCAATACATTAAATATTAAAGATGCTACTAAAATAATTGCTATTATAATTGTTGATCTTCTATTTTTTTCTATATTTAATTCTTTATATAATACATCATATTTGTTCTTAACTTCCCCATATAATTGTTCCATTTCCAAAACTTCTTGCAATTTATGATTTAATAAAGTTCCTGTTTCATCATCTGTTATTTCCTGTATCCATAATTTCTTAGTAAATTCTATAAATTTTCTTCTTGTCTTTCTTAATTCTTTTCCTGTCTTAAATTCACTACCTATTTTCTTCAAATATATCTTTTTATACAAATTTAAAATATATGTATATAAGTATTGGTTTTCATACTCTTCTGGTAAGATTGTATAATTATTCATATCGCTTGTTGAAGAAAATAAAGTCATCCCTGCCTTAGTTAGACCTAATTTTGCATATTTCCATTTTGAAAAAGATTCAATATTTTCTTCTTTAAGGTATTGACTATTATCAGCAGGTAAAATACTCACATATTTATTATAATAATTTTGAATATTCTCAAATTTAGTGTTTTGGTTCCAAGCTTCTTGATCAACACATACATATGAATATGTAAGAAACCTTTCTGTATCAATATCTAATTTTAATGTTTCCGTTTTTCCTCCTGTTATTTTTCGTACAAAATCCCTAAAACTTTCTATTGTACTAAAACTATCTGTCTGTATTGTTATATTATCATAATTTTCTATATCTGATAATTCATTATTTATATTTCTAAATTTATAATTAAAATTTAATATATTTTCAAACTTTTCATAATCTTCTAGTGTCGTTTTTATAATTAGGAATGCTATACCTGTTTGAAAACAAATTAATTCTATTTTTTTTATGTTAAAAAATATTCCAGATCTATCTTTTACCTTTGCCTTAATATCTTTTTCTAAGTGATATTCAAATATATTACATTGATATTTTGAAAGTAATGCAGCTCTTGTTTCCATAGGTAATTGTTCAAGCTGTTTTAACTTTTCATTGCTAAAACTAAAACTTGAAAATAGAAAATCTCTTGTTTTAGGCAAAAAATATTTATATAATTTAAAGTCTTTTTCTTTTTGAAAAATTTTTAAATTACATTGCTTATCTCTTAAAATCCTCAATAGATATTTTTGATACTGCCCATCCTTTATAACGAAAGGATGAATAAAATACGTATATTGATAACTCGTCTTTAGTTCCATAAATACCACCTTTTTCGTTTTATCTTATGCTATATTTATAACTGGTTATAATAATTCATATTTAGATCTTTACCATAATGCCATCTACCTATAAAATCTATTTTTAAATAGTCATCTAAATTATATGTTGGTTCTTGTATTATACTTCCTTTTTCATTAATACTTCCCCATTTTCCGTCTTTTTTTATTCCTGCATATCCATAGCTATTTTGTTCAGTAGCATCATCATATATATAGTCTACAACAACATTTCCATCCTTATCTACAAATCCAAATTTTCCATCTTTTCTACTTAAAAATAGTGTACGGTTTGTGAATATTTCAGAATCTTTTTTAGTTTCAAAGTTAAAATTATAATATATATATTCATCATTTTGTCTTAATTCAAAATATCCTTTTTCCTCATCTATATCTACTAATATTCCAGTTTGTCTTACTTCAAAATTATTATCAATTATTGAATTATTAAAACTTTCATCTTCACTAACATATAAGTCTGCTTTCTCATAATAATCTATATTTTGATATATGAATCCAAGCTTTTCAGCTTTTTGTGAATCTATTATACCATATTTATCATTTTGCTTAGCAATAAACAATCCTGTTTTTGCCTCTTTTAAATCTTGATATGCTGGCTCTATTGTAACTTCACTAGCTAAATTCATAACTCCGTAGTTTTCACCTTGTGTAAAAATTATTCCTTCTTCATTTTTCAATATTTCTATAATCTCATCTACACCATTTAATGTAATTTCTGTTCCGTCTTTTTTTACTAATATTTCATTTCCATCTTTTTGTACTACATAATAATTATTTGAATATATATTTTTTATTTGTTCATAATTTGTAGGCACCATTTCATTATTATTATTTACAATTCCGTACTTTCCAGCATCATTCATTACTATAAAATTTGAAGTATTATCTTTATCTAGCCCTTGTATATCTGCATATTGTGTAGATACAATTTCTTTTCCTTCTGCATTAACCAAACCGTATTTACCATCTTTTTGTACCTTAATTATATCTTGAATTCCTTGTAAAGATGAAACTTCATCATATTGACAAGGTTGTAATTCTTTACCATCTAAATTTATTAAACCATATTTACCATCTTTTTGTACTTTTAAAACATTACTAATATAACTTACTTGATTATTATTATCAACAACTTGGATTGCCTCTATTTGATCATATTGAGTAAATATCTCTTCATTCTTGCTATTTAAAGCTTTTGTACTATATTCTCCTGTATCATAATTTATATCAAAAATACATAAAAACACATCTTTTTTACTATTTGGTATTGTTATCATTTCTTCATATGAAGGATCTATTACTACTGTACCAGTTGAGTCAATTACTCCCCATTTATTATTTTGAAAAGCTGAAAAATAATCTTTACTAACTATTTTTGTTTGTTCTCCATCTTCTGATAAAAACCCTTTTATCATGAATATAAACATAATAATAACTATTATAGCAAGTATAACTGCGAAAACTTTTTTCAAGTTTAACTTAGTTTCTTCATATCTCTTTCCTTTACTCAAAATATTTGCCTCCTTTTCTAGCAATTATACTATATCATAAATTTATATTTAGCACAATAGAAAATATAGAAGAATATTTTACAATTTAACAAATTATAAAATATTCTTCATCTAAAAATTATGACTTGTTATACTAAAAGTTTTCATCTAAAAGAAAATCTATTAAATTAACATGTTTTATCCCATTATATTCATATGATAATTTATCTAATGTAATTACATATTTGGGATAGTTATCTTTAATATTATTATATGCCCCAAATTCTCTATTTTTAGTATCTTCATTAGGTATACTAAATGCAACCTGAATATATATTTTCTTGTTAGGCTTAGTTGCAACAAAATCTATTTCACCTTTTTTAGTTTTACCAGTAAAAACATCATATCCTTTAATAATTAATTCATTACAAACAATATTTTCTATTGCATAAGATTTGTCGATTTCATTACTACTATTTTTTATTTGGGCAATCCCTAGATCTGTAACATAATATTTGTTCAATGTCTTTAAAACAGCTTTTCCATGTACATCATATCTATAAATTTTCCTTATTAATAGTGCCTTACAAAGAGCTTCTAAATATGAATATATTGTTAATGTAGAAACTTCTCTACCTTCATTTCTAAGAAAATTCATAATATTTTCAGCAGAAAATTCTCTTCCTATTGTATCAACTATGTATTGTAAAATCAGGTTAAATAGAGATGTATCTCTTATTTTTAATCTTTCTACCACATCTCTTAATATAATAGAATCAAAAACTCCATATAAATAATTTTTTATTGCATCTTCTTTTTTAAATTCAAATCTATTTGGAAGACTTCCCCATTTCATATAGTCCTCAAAGATTTCATTTGTCGATTCATTTTTCCCTAATAATTGTAAAACTTCCTTATAAGATAATGGATTAATTTTAAAACTTACATACCTTCCAGAAAGAACAGTAGATAATTCCTCTGATAATAATCTACTGTTAGATCCAGTTATAAATATGCTGACATTTTGTGAAGCTCTTAGTGAATTTATAACTTTTTCAAAATTGTTTACATTTTGTATTTCATCAAAAAATAAATAGTATAATTTATCATCTTTTATTTTCTCTTTTATATATTTATTTAACTCTTTATAATCTATTAAATTTTCAAATTCAATAAATTCAAAATTCACATAAATAATATGATCTTCTTCTATCCCTCTTTCTCTCAGTTCCTGAGCAATTTGCTCTAATATTATGGATTTTCCGCATCTACGTATTCCAACTAAAATTTTAATTAAATTACTATCATAAAACTCTCTAATTTTTTCTAGATATATTCTTCTTTTTAACATATTTATCACCTATAAATATTATATTTTAAAAAACATAGTTTGTCAAGTTATTTTTGCATAAAAAAACAACTTGACAAAATATCATAGTTATTTTTTTACATAAAAATTTAGCTTTTCAATTTTTAAACTCTCTCTTTAAATTTACATACTAGTAATCATCCTAATATATTGATTATTCTATAATCTCAAACGAATTATCAATTGTATCTTGAATTGTATTTTTTTCTATTGAAACTATCTTTGCGTTTACAATATTAGTTTGTTCATCAAATCCAACAACATTATTAATTATAGTAATTTCTTGATTTGGTTCAATTGTTTCTTCTGAATTTTGAGCAATAGTTGAAACTGTATTAGCATTTTCATCTAATAAACCAATTTCAATAAAAAATCCATTAAGTGTTTCAGAAGAATTATTTTTTAATGTGGTAGATACTTGTAATTCTCCTTGGTTGTATATTATTTCAATATTTGTAGCCTCAATATCATCCATTTGTATTGGATTTTCTGTTGTGCTTTGGATATTTATTACTTTTGAATTAATTGTATCACTAGAATTTATTTGATTATCTTGTATTGGCTGTGTAGAATTTTTTGAATTATTTATATATTAACTACAAAGAAAATAATAACTGCTAATATTATAAGCAACACTAAAAAAAATAAAACTGTTTTAATCTTTTTATTTATGATATCCTCCTCATTTGTATTCAAAATACTAATTTAATAAAAGTATATCAAAACAAATAATAGAGATCAAGTTATATCTCATGTATAAGCTAATTTAATAAAGTTAGCTTTTTAATTCTGATTTCTTATAAAAAGGAATTAGAAAAAATCTAATCCCTTTTTATAAATTTACATACTATTACACTCATATCGTCTTTTATTACCCCAAAGTTATTATCTATTGCTTCATTTAATATTAAATCTGCTATTTTTTGAGTATTATTTGTTTCTATATCTTCTAATAAATATCTTAACCATAATTCTTTATTCTTGTATTCTATATTTGCATCTAAAATTCCATCTGTACACATAAGCAATATATCTCCTGAGTTCAAGTCATAATCAAGTGTTTGTATATTCCCTTTTTCAACTACACCAGTTGGTAATGAATTTGCTTTTATTATTTGTACTCTTCTATTATTTTTTATATATGATGGACATGCTGCACTTTTTATAAACTCTATATTACCTTTATATAAATCAACAATAGCTATATCCAATGTTGCAAATGTTTCCTCATTTTGATTTATTAATGCTGAATTTATCAAATTTAACGATGTTTTTTTATCAAATCCAGACAATAATAGATTTTCTAATAGTTTTAATGCTTGCATACTACTTTTTCTTGCTTGTGTTCCTGTGCCCATTCCATCACTTAATGCAACTAAATATTTTCCATCTTTTAATCTTATATTTAATATACTATCTCCTGTAACTTCGCTTTTTGATTTTGTCGCCATACTATTTCCTATTGCCATTTCATATTTATCATCTGATAAATATAAATATCTTGTTCCTAAACTTGCTTCATCATTTAATACTATTTTTTCATTTAGCACTTGCGAAATTAACTTTTGGATCAACTCCAATTTTGCAGTTTCTAGTATTTCTCTTGCATATATCGTTACAAAAAATCTATCTGCTTTGTTAATAGAAATTTCTTCTACTGGTATATCTTTTTGTTTTAAAAGTTCTATAATCTGCATCTTTTCATTTTGAAAATCTTTTTCTTTTTCAGTTTCTTCTTCTAAATCTTTTGCCATATTTTTAATAGCCTTTGAAACCTCTGTCAATTGTTTCCCCATATTCTTTTTGTTTTGTTCAACTTTTTTTATCCAGATAAAGTCATTTTTACTAACTTTATATGATATATTTATTACATGAATTATTTGAGAAATATTATCTTCTAAATATCTACTTATGTCCTTATCATCAAAACCTACTATATAACTATTACATTTTGCAAATATTTCTAATAAAGCTTTTCTATCTATTTCTTGTTTATCTACCAAATATTCAAATATCTCTTTTACTATCTCACCCTCCGGATTTGATAAATCATCATATAACATATTATCTTTATATGATTCAAGATTATTTAATAGCTCTGTTACAAATATTTTTCTATTAGAATCTATTTCATTTTGTATTTTTATCTCACTATCTTCAACTCCACGATAAGAAGTTGCCATTTCTTTAATAGCTTCTGAAACATGTGTCAAGTTCTCAGCAACTTGCTTACTTTTATTTAATGCCCCATTTGGAACAACAGGTAAAAATTTTGAATTCCCTATAAGTTCTTCTAAATTTATTTGAAAACTCTTAGGCAAAGCAAGTAAACCTATTGAAGCTACTAATATTTCTTTAAAATGAATTAATTCAACAGTATAACCGTTAGAAACATATGCAAGCAAAATATTTCCTAATGCAAATCCTACTATTACTCCTATTTTTCCTAAGCGGCTAAATATACCAGCAAGCATTCCTGAAATTGCATAGGCTGCAATCATAATTGGTTCTGATCCTGTTATTACTCCTAATGTCACACCAATTGTTACTCCTGATGTAGTTCCAACTAATATTCCATTTTTCCATCCCAATACCATTACAATAAATATACTTAATATATTTCTTAGATTAAATCCTACTATATTAAAATCTCCAAATGCTCCAACTGAAATTGCAAGTAATAAACTGGCTCCCATTACTTCTTCTATTGAAAATGCCTTTTTTTCTCTAAAATCCTGTAATACCACAACAGAATTTACAAATATCTTATAAAACACTAATGCAATTATAGATATAGTAATTCCAAATAAAACATCATAAAGAGTAAATCCTGACATAGCATATTGAATTATTTGTATTAATATAGTTGATATAAAAACATTTTTACCAATTTTAATCTTCTCATTTTTCTCATTTTCATTATATCTTGGTTTTATTAAAAATAAAGTAACAATTAATACCAAAGTCGTTAAAAAATATTCTAGTGCTCCACTAGCACCATATTTTATTGCATTTGCTACTAATGTTAATATTAATATACCCAAAACTGGAACAGAAGATGCTAAACAAGCACCTAATATACTAATACTAAAAATTGAAAAGTTTCCACCTATTCCAACCATCGACACTAAAAAAGATACTATATATATTAAAATATTCTTTTTAGAAAACACATTTGAAAAAATATTAAGCTTATTTAACTTTTCTTTTTTATCATCTTCTATATTTATTGCATCTACATTTATATTTTGAAACATCCTTACCACCTCTTTAATTTTGATAAGCTTATTTTACTACTTGTCCTTTGTGGTTTTTGTCTTTTTTGGTAAGCTAATACAAAAAAGTTTTTTACATTTTTATTTATATTTTTATCTTATACAATTTATTAACTCTTTTTATGTTTTTTATTTTATTACAGAACGTCGAAAAAAGCAATAAAATATATAAAATTATTAAAGCTACCAAAAATATTTTAGTAGCTTTGTATTCTAAATTATTTATTTTATTTTTTTATTAATACAAATTTTTTAATTAAAACTATTCCTGATATTAATATTCCTAATGAACTTATTGCTAATATTATATATGATATATAATATGTTTCTAATCCTGTTGGTGGTAAAATAGAAATATCTTCTGACATAGAATCATCAGGTTCTGATGTACCTATATTACTTGGATTATAGTTACCTGGTGTAGTAATCAATGTAGATCCACCATTATTTCTAATAATAGTTATAATCTCAGCATTATTTCCTAAAAATGTTTCATCACTACTAGATAATAATCTATAACCTATTAATTGAACATTTACACTTGTTTCATTATTATCTCCAATTGGTTTTAATATGGTATCTTTTAATGAATCTGTCGTCATAACTCTACTTGTACCTTTAAGTGTATCTTCTAAATCTTCTGATAGTATTCCACTATCAATTAATTCTTGTTTTTCACTATCTTGTTTAACTTCCCAATCAGTATTTTGATCCATATCAGTAGCTATATTATTATCCATATAATCTATTATAAGTGCTGGTTGTAATGTTACTAATTTTTCTGCATTTTCTCCATATCCTTTTCCATACATATAAAAATCTTGTGTTTGATATTCTACTTCACTAATATTTGTAACTTTTAAATCATATTGTATTTCTAATCTTGCACTCTGAATAATTTCTTGATCTACTTCAATTCTTACTTGTCCATTTACAGATGATTTTGGTACAACAGTTACATACTGAACTTTATCTATTAAGTTTCCATTTTCATCTAAAACTGCATTTACTAATATATTTCCATCTGCTAATGTAATTTTTGCAGATCTTATGTGTTTATCTAATGATAATACTTGTCTTGCTCTTTCTACTAAACCAAAATCTATATTTCTAATATTATTTTTGAAGATATCCTTTGTAGTCATCTCCCCATTTTGGCTTAAAATCAATTCTCCATTTTCATCTGATTCATATTCATCTCTAATATTAGTTATATTAGCTTCGTATTCTACATTAACTTTAAGATTTGGTGTTGTAGCTGTTATCTTTGTTTTCAAATCGTTATCATCATCTACATTGTCACTATATGCATTTTCAATCTCTTGTTTTTGTCTATAATTTATTTCTGTAATTTGATTATCAATATTTTCCCTTTCTTGATAACTATCTATGGCATCAGATACTCTTATTTCTTGACCAATTTCTTGGTTCCATTCAGAGCTATAATTTTGCTTAAATTCATCTTTATACCATTGATCATTATTAATTTTACTATTCCATGCTTCATTATTTACTATTGTTGATTTATAATCTTGAACCTTGTAAGTCTTATCTCCCCATGTATATGCTAATATATAATCTCCTGGTATAAATCCTTGTAAAATATATTCTCCGTTTTCATCTGTTATTGTTGTTGCTTCTACCCATCCTTCTTCTGTATACATCTGTGCTATCTGACCATCTGTTTTTACTAGTCTAACTATTACTCCTTCAATACCAGTTTCATTTTCATCTAATTGTCCATTTCCTTGTCTTATTTCACCTGATGCAAAATTTCCACTTTCATCTAAGAATACTTGTCCAGATATAGTTCTTGTTTCTTGTAGCACTATCAATAATCCAGGTCCTCTATCTGTATCATCTTCCCATGTAGTTTTATCATTTA
The DNA here is from genome assembly GCA_944388765.1 of uncultured Clostridia bacterium. Lineage (GTDB taxonomy): Bacteria > Bacillota > Clostridia > TANB77 > CAG-508 > CAG-269. The sequence continues at coordinate 30,810 of CALXKA010000008.1, read as the reverse complement.
TATCTAAGTTTCCTGGTTGAGAATCTTTGTCAATTCCGGCATAGCTTTCTTCTGATAATATATTTCCATTCTCATCTGTTGAAGTTGTAACTGTATTTCCATATGAAGTTATCTCTGTAATATTATCTAGTTTTACTTCAACTCCACGATCTACAATATCTATAAGATTTTCTTCTTTGACTCTAAGTTCGACATATATATATCCTTCTGTCTGTGGTTTTAATGATAATAAAGCCTCTCCTTCATTATCACCATTATATCTTATTGTCATAGCTTGGTATTCATCGTTTTCTTCATATGTTTCTGCTCTAATTCCATCTATAACTGTATCCTCTTTTATGCTTCCATCTTCATTAATATCTGTTCCTACATTTACTAATTCATATTTACTGTCAAAATAATCTTGTAATTCATAAATGTTTGCATTAATACTATTAGAATTATTTCTAACACCTATTTTATATGTAACTTTTACTTCAAGTTCTTTTGAACTATCTTCATCTTCATATTTAATGTCAGATGCATATAATGCTCTTGTATATGTCATAGATGAATATTTTTCTTGGAAAGCTACACCTACATCATTAAATTTTTCATCTAGATTTTCTATTTGGTAACCATACCCATTTCCATATTTACTCTCTGTATTAAATCTGTCATTATACTCATAAATATGAGATTCATTATTAATAGTTACCTTTGCACTCTTTAAATCTTTAACAACTGATAAATCTGGTCTTTCTCTTTCTTTTAAGCCTAAATTTATGTTTTCAACTTCTGTTACAGCATTTTTTCTTATATCTTCTTCTGACATAATATCATCTAAATATCCTTCTTTTCCATTTTGTGTATTACGATAAGCATTTTGCGTTGTAGCAGATATTAGGAAATTTGAGTCAGTTCCATATATAGGATAACTTTGTCCATCATATCCATATTGTAATTTACTTTCAGATTGAGTATTATAAATTATCTCACTTTTGTAATCACTTTGTTCATATTTTAACGTATAAGTGGATTCACCATTTTCATCTAATGTACCATCTTTTACAATAACTGAATAATCATTATTATAGTTTGTTCTATTCTGTCCTTCTCCTGCTTTATTTCCATTTGCTTTATCTAATGTATATTTCACATTAGTATAACTCATACCATTATAAATAAATTCAATATATAATTCATCTAGTCTATCAATCTCTACATCCCATAATACATATTTTCCATTTGCATCTGTTTGAATTTGTTGCAAATTATTTCCATTTGCATCCTTAAATGTTACTATATTTCCGTTCTTATCCCTTAGTCTAACTACTACATTTTCCAGTAATTTATCATTAACATCATCTGAAATATCTTGGTATAGTTCATTTACTAACGAGTTCTTACCATCATCCCAAGCAATATCTTCCCATACATAACCTGAAAATTTAACATATTTTCTTTTGTTTTCAATATTTAATGTAGTTTTTCCACCATTTCTAATATTTATGTTATTATTTATAACTTTTGGTAATTTTTCATATCCGTAATATGGGTTTACAGTTTCTATCAATTCATACTTTCCTGCTTCTAATAAATTTATTTTTATTTCACCATTTTTGTTAGTTTTAAGTGTTGCCACACTTGATTGATAAACCGCATTTCCATTTTTATCAACTGTTACATATTGATCTGCATATTTTCCAGAAGTCATCCTTAATGTAAACCCTATTCCTTGTAATGGTTTTCCTGAGCCATTCATGTCTGGGTCTGTTTTCTTAATCACAAGTCTTCCTTTTATTTTTACTTCTCCAAAAGTAGCTGTACCTGTAACACTAGAATATGAAGTTGATGAAGAAGTATGATAGCCATAAGTCTTCATTCTTTGTGTTCCCCCAGCTGTTGGATAGACCGTTTCCCCTGATCCATTATGGTGGGCTCCTGATCCAACACCAGTACAAGCATGTATCAACTTATATTTTGTAGTTGTTGTTGTACTTTTGGCATTCTTAACTGTAACATATATTTTCAAACTATTAATTGCTTCTACATTTACATTGGTTTTAATATAGAAACTATAATATGAATTTCTTTTCATATTCAAATTAAGAGAATTACCCTTAGAGTCAACAATCAAATTCTTATTAGTTGATTCTTTTACTTTACCATTTTGTGTATATTTTATGCTTACAGCAGTAATAGATGATTCTGTACAATTACTCATTAATTTATATGGTCCAACTAAATTATAGTTATCATTTAATGCAATCGTATCAATTGAACTAGTATTTTTAGTTAATGTAAGTGTTTTTAAAGTACTTGAACTAGATGAAGTACTTGAATTAGTCCTACTTCCATAGTCACTATAATAATGGTCATTTACTGCACATAAATGCTTTCCTGCATCTCCACATATATAATTATTCCCATTACTTCCATGATATATTTCAGATGTATTCCATCTAGCACTAAATCCATATACATTAGAAGATAAAACTATTCCTAGAATACCTGTAATCATGAATAGACTAAATATGTTCTTTATTTTTTTATTCTTTAATGGATTTATTTTAATTTTTCCTTTTAAAATTAAGATTATTAATACCAATACTACAATTGTAAATATTATAATTATAGTATAAGTTAAGATACCTGTTTCAATAGATATCAATAACTCTGCTTGTGAATAGTCATCTTCTGTTGAATCTTTGTTTCCAGGCGTAGAATCATTATCAGATAAATTACTTGCATTTCTGCTTTCTCCTATTTCTGATGCATTAATAATACTTCCTGTTGAGTCTTCTGTTAGACTTTTATTTAATGTTAAAGTTAATTCTCTTGATTCACCTGGTGCTATAAATTCTCCTGCCAAACTTGTATTTACTAATTCTCCATTTTCTCCTTTTGACCAAGTTTTGTTATTATTAGCATCAAATGTAAAGCCTTCTGGTATATAGTCTATTATTTGAGTTGCAAATCCTTCTGTATCTCCTTCATTTGTTATAACAATAGTATATTTAACTGTTATACTACTATTTGTAATTTCTCTTGCTTTTATTTCTACTTTTGCAAATTGTGTGTTTTGATAATCATATGTTTTTGATCCTTTTGATGTTTCTACAACAACTTGGCTAATATATTTATCTAATTTCAAATCAAATTTGCTATTGCTTACTAATCCCATATCAATATTGGCTAATCCACTATCCGCAATAGTTAATGTATCAGTCATTCCTACACTCTTCTCTATTCCATCTATTGATACATTTTTAGCAATAGTATCTGAATTTAGTGTCGATGAAACATTACTTTTTTGATAAGCAGTTAATGAATAACTACTATAATCATATTCAAATAATACCCAATAATTACCGTTTCCTACATTATTAAATACATATGAACCTTGCTGATTAGTTGTAGTTCTTAAAGTTTCACCATTTTCATTTTTAGCAATAGTCTGTGTGTTAGCATCATATAACTTAACTTGTATTCCACTTAATAATTGTTCTGTATCATCTCTTTTTCCATCTCTATTAGCATCTAACCATGCAACTCCTGAAATAGAATAAGGTTCTACTATTCCTGTTCCAGAATTATTATCATCGCCATTTTGATTACCCTCATTATTATTGTTTCCCTCATTATTGTTTTCCTCTCCTTGATTATTATATGCTGATAATAATGTAAAACTAACAATATTAGAAGTAACGGTTTTTATACCTTCATTTTCTTCTTCTTCTGTTCTCTCTGCTGTTGCATAATTAGATACTTGTACTGTTTCAATAGCATCTATTGTTCTTGCTTTTATTGCCATTACAACAGTTTTACCCGCTGGAATTTCCAAATATTCATCTATATTTGCTTGTCCCTCAACTGTTTGTGATAAATCTTTCTCAACCTTTTCTAACTCATAACTAATATTAGCTTCTTGCTCAATATCATATATGGTTTCTCCATATCCATCATCTTGAATATGATATGCTTCATATTCAAGAGAAATCCCTTCTAAATTTTCTGGCAAATAATCATAAACATGTGCTGTTGTTCTTATTTTAGATTCATTTTTTATTTCTAACTGATATGTAACTTCTTCTCCATATTTGACTTCTTCTCCCTCTTTATCAGATGACATTTTTAAAGTTACATATGTTGGATATGCAGTCCTTCTGTTTTCATTTGAATAATAAATGTCATTCTCATCACTATATGCAAGTACTGACATTTTTAAAGGTACTTCACTAACATTATCTTCAAAATTATATGCTTCTGTCTCAATTATAATTGTTATAGTTTCTCCTGGATCTATTGAAGGAATAGTTCCTTCTAATTTTCCATTTTCAAATGTTCCAAATTTTTGGTTCAAAAATTCATCAAAAGTATAATAATATACATTTAAAACATTTATTTCTTTTTGAAATTCCGTAGATTCTACTTTTACATTGTTTATAGTTTTATTTGTTAAGTTTTTAATATCTAAGTAATAAACAAAGGAATTTTTTTGGTCTCTTCCTATATATGATTTTAAATAAACATCTAAGTCAGATTTTATTAATGTATTTTGTAATGTAACACTGTCATATATTTCATCATTAATACTTGCAGAAACAGTGTTACTAATTTCCTTTTCATTTATTCCTTCCTCTAAGTCTTTAACTACAACTTCGTAAAAACCTGTATTTGTCTCTCCTGGTTCTAATGTATTTGCAATAAGAGTATATTCTTTTAAATCTGGATCTTCTACATACTTATATGCTTCTTTAAAATATGATCCTCTATCAACTGTTGCATATACTGTATTTTCTGGTATTTGGCAATTTATAACTACATTATTCATTGTAGTATCAGTTGTATTTTTTACATTTATAACATATTTTATAATCTCACTTGTATGTATACTATCCCCATTTTCTACCTTTTTATTTCCTATTTGTGCATATACTTCTAATTCAATTCCACTTTTTCTAAGTTCCTGATTTACTATTTCTGAATTTTGAACATTTTCTATATTCTTACTTTCATCTGATGTTAGTATTTCTTCTTTATTGCTTTCTTCCTCACTAATTATAGTATTTACAATATTTACTGTAATATCTTCACAATTTCCACTTTCTTGTACATAACTATTAGTAGAAAATACTTCATTTGTATAACTTGTCTTAATAGTAGATTGTGTTGATATTGTTTCATTTTTTAATATGATATTTGCTGGAATTATAACATTAGTTCCGTTATTAATTGTATCTATATTGTATGAAGATTGTTCTCCTTCAAGCCTAATAATAATTTCTTTATCGCCATTATCATTATCTACTACATAACTTTCTGCAATATTAAGTCCATTTCCATATAAAATAGAAACATCACCTAATACAACTTTTTCTACTTCTGATGGTAATGTAATTCTTAAAACTGGATTTTTAAACAAATTATATTCATTACTATCTGATTGTAAAGTTGCTGTTAACACAATATTATTAGTAATTCCATTTCCTAAATTATTATTATTAACTTCAAGTTTTACATTAGATTTTGCGCCTTCAATTTCTGTACTCTTTTGAATATTTTCAACAACTTGATCTGATAAAGATATCTTTTCATTAGTAATAATTTTCTTTGCATTTAAATTAGTTACTGTGCCTTTTATAACTTTATCATTTTGTAGTCTAATAATTCCTTCTTTAATCGGTGTTGAAATTTCTAATTTTATATTTTCAGTATTTTCTTGATAAAGTATCTCTATAATACCTGTTTGAGCCTCTTGTGTATCTTTATTTACCTCTTGTAAAACACTTCCATCTTCTGCAATTACTCTGATAGTTCCATTTTCTCCTAATATATTTAACATGTCTTCTTTACTTATTTTCGTACTTTTATAAACAATATTATCTATATTATTTAGAGTTTGATTATTTTCATTTTGCCAACTATTACTCTGTTCTACTAATATCTTTTCACCTATATCTTTATAACTAACTAATATATTCATTGTTTCTTTATATACTGTTTCATAGCTGGTTCCATAAGCTCTATTTGATTTAATATAGCCATCATATATGTTTTCTGTTCTAATATCTGATGAAATGATACTACCAATATTTTCACTAACATTTTGTGTTAAAGAAGCTGTTTGTGTAATATTACCTATTTCTTCATTATACAAATCTTCACTAACTACCGCTTTTATATCGACATTTCTTTGCTCATTTTGATTTGTATAAACATTTTCTCCATAAATACAAATAACTTTATATTCATCTCTCGCTAGAACATCATATTGATCATATGGTTCTTCACCTTCATTAGTAGCAATTATTTGTAATATTCCTTCTTCTTTATCATATGAATAATTACCACTTATATTATTAGTTTGTCCATTAGTGGCTTTTGTACTCTCTGCAATCACTTCCACTCTTTCTGGTAATTCTCCATTTAACTCAGGAATTTTTATTAGTGTTGTAGTTTTTTTAATTGCACCATAATTTTGGTTATCTTTATATTCAATTCCTGTTTTTACATCAAGTTGTAAAAGAGAACTATTTTTTTCTTCAATATTAAAATTATTATATTTACTAATTGATAACTCTATTAATGCTTTTGCCTTATCTTCTTCATTATTATTTACTATTTCCTCTGCAAAAACCTTTGTATAACCAGATAATATAATAAATATTAGTACTATATTAAAAGCTAGAAATAGCAGTCTTTTAATCTTAGTCTTTTGCATATTTTTCTCCCATTTTATTTATTAATATAAAGTGAAATGAATTCTCATTTCACTTATTAAATACTAGTCATCACTTTTGATTATTTTTTTCTTTATGAAGATTATTCCACTTATTAATATTACAGCTCCACTTATTATTAAGATAATATATGGTAAATATTGTTGATTTTCTCCTGTTGGTCCTGTAATTATAATTTCCACATCATCTTCATCTGGCTCTTTTGGACTTTCACTAGGTATATAATTTCCCGGTATTGTATCATCTGGAATTCTTCCTTCTCCTGTATGAGATTCTACATCATTATCAAACGCAAAGTCTAATTCATTATTAGATAATAATCTTGTTAGATTTAATTTTGCTATCTTTTCTCTATTTTCAGGAGTCATATCATCAAAGTAATCTGTTTCTAATATCTTTGTATAATTTTTAATTGCATTATATACATCTTCTGAAAATTCTCCGTTTTGAAGTTGTTCATTTGTTATTGTAACAGAATTCCATCCATAAACTAGATTTCCATTTTCGTCAACTTCTTGATTAACCTCATCATAATTTAAATCATCTGCTATATAATCATATAGATTTGTAACTGTTGCCATTTTCCAATCTGCATTATTTGCTGGAACTGTATTATAGTAATAGTAATCTTGATTATTATAATCTACTTCACATGCTGTACTATCTACCTTGATTTCATATTCTACATTTAATGTAGCTCCTTGTATAATTTCATTATCAATTTCTATATATACTCTTCCATCTGGCAACATTTTCAAATGTTGTATATCGTCTGTTCTAGGATCCCCACTAATTACTGTTTGTCCATTTGCAAGCACAATTTCAATATGAGATATTTCTTTTGTAACTTTCATTTCCTGAACAGGTCTTCTTATAATACCTAAATCTATGTTGTCAAATTCAAATTTTAAATTTGCATTATATGAACTAATATTATCTAAATTAACATCATAATCTATTTTTATATCAAATCTTCTAGTTTCTGCTTGTATCTCACTTAATGTGTTTTCATATGTTGCATATTCATAATTAATTGTTCCGACAGATGTTCTTCTATCTACCACATCTATATAATCATCACCATATAATCCTCTAATATCTCTTGCATCTGATAATCTAAGAGCACTTGTATCTCTACTTGTTTCCTGTCTATACCAGTAATCATTATTAGCTTCTGCTTCTTCTTTATTTCCATCTCTATATTGTGTAGATTTATATTTTGTTATTTCAATATCTTGAACTCTATTTCCTTGTGTATCGTAAATCACACTATTATTTCCATATGTATACCTTAATAGATATTTTCCTGGTATTACACCATCAAATTCATAAATTCCATCGCTACCTGTTATATCTTCTGCCAGAACAGGTTCATCTAAACTATTTGTTTGATATAATTCCGCTACTGGATAACTTACATTTCCATTTTGATCTACTTGTTCTTTTAATAACTCAACTTTGACATTTTGAATTACATTTTCACTAGATGAATTATATACTCCGTCTCCTTCTCTACGTTTATTATATCCTTCTCCATTAACTAGTTCTTGAATTGCACTGTCTTCCCATATAGTTCCTCTAATTAATCTTGCATCATGAACTTGTAGTATTAATGTAGGAGCTGAATCAGTATCATCTTCATATGTACTTCTATCATTTGTTGTAATAGAATCTGGTCGTGAATCTTTATCTACGCCACTATATACTGTACTAAATCCTCCTTCAAATGATGAATATGAACTTACTTCTGTAATAGAAGATAATGTCACATCACCATTTAGAACTGCATTTACAGCATTATTATTTAATCTATACTGTACATATATTTCAACTGTATTACTTTGATTTGTACCTACTGGATTAATATTTCTTCCAGTATCTGCATAAATAATTGATTTTTTATAACCATTTTGGTTATAGCTTTCATCAACTCTATTTTGTATTGGATTTATAATATTGCCTTCTGAATCTATTCCTTCACCAGTTGCAACAAGTTCAAAATCGTCATCATAGTAATTTGCAAGAGCATTTAATCTAGTATAAACACCTGTTGCTTCATTTCTAACAGCTATTCTATAAGTAATATATATTTTTAATCTTTGATCATCATTATCTTGTTGACCATTATATACTAAATCTGATGAATAAATTGCTCTTGTATAACTTTGACTTCCGTATTTTTCTCCAAATTTAACCGCAACATTAAATCCATCTTCTCCGCCTTCTTGTCCTGTTGATTCATTAAATCCTCCTGGATTATCAAATCTTTGTGCATATTGATATATATGCTCATATCCATTTAATGTGATTTTTGCATTTTGTACATCTTGTGTAACTGCTAAATCAGGCATTTCTCTTTCATATAATCCTAAGTTAATATATGGTATTTCTTCCATATTGTTTTTATAAATATCATTTGCTGTTAGATTTTTACCCATTATGCCATTATTTGCATCTTTTGTATTTGCAAATATTTTATATTTATCATAAATACCATCAATTGGATATCTTTGTCCATCATATCCATAAATATAACTTGATGTACTGTCTGCATATCTCAATGTACTTTTATTATTTGCAAAATCATACTCTAAACTTGTTACTCTACCTTCTGTATCAGTAGCTTCATTACTTGTTACTGTTGCATATCTTGTAGAATAGAAGTATTGGTTATTAGTTCCTGATTTATTTCTATTCGTATCATCTGTCGCCTTACTTCCATTATTAGCATTTGGATTTAGAGGTACTGATTTATAAGTCATACCATTGTATTCAAATTCTATATATGCACCATCTATAATATCTTGTATTCTTATTTTTTCATTTTCATAACCCTGTGCCCAATAGTTACCAAATTCATATCTACCCTGTGAATTTGTTTTTCTAGGCTGTATTTCTCCTATTGGTTGTCCATCATCATTATACGCTTGCAGTAAGTTTCCATTTTTGTCTCTTAAACTAACAGTTATATTAGCAAGTAACTTATCAAAATCGTCATTTGCATCTTGATTATATAAGTAATTTCTAATCGATTGTTTTTCACTAACTATGTCTTCCCATACATAACCACTTAATTTAATATATGTTCTTTTATTAGTAATATTTAATCTTACTGTTTGACCTACTGCCTTAATATTTGCTTCTACCACGTTAGATGGATCATCTACACTTGCATCAATATATCCAAAGTTTGGGTTAACAATTTCATAAATAGTATATACACCTTTTTTATTTAAGTTTCTTATATTAACTTCTCCGTTACTATTGCTTCTATATACAGTGGCATCATTTCTACTATCAACATATTTTGCAGGAGTTCCATCTTGCACCCATTTTCCTTCTGTTTCGTTATATACAATAAATCCAACATTTTTCAAAGCTTTTCCTGAATCTGCATCTGTTTTTGTTATTCTTATATAACTAAATGGTACTTCTGGTAAAGATATTTTACTTTCACTTGATGTAATTTCTCCTCCATATGTTGACATATTTTGTCCACCATCAGATGCATAAAATACCATTCTAGCTCTTAATACACTATCTGCTCTTTTATATAATTCTACTTTTTTAGCACTATCAGGTTTTTGACTTCTAAAAGCTAAGTAGAAAGTAGATCCATTTGGAATTGTTGTTATTGATTTAACTCCATTAGGATTAGGAGAACTTGCCCAACCATCTGCTGTACAAGTTGCTCCACTTGCAGTAGTTACAACTGCTTTTGTTGTATGCCCAGCACCCGTATTTTGAACTTTATATGGTCCTATAAATATCCAATCTCCAACTTCCTCCATTGTTTGTACGTTTTTTTGACTTTTATCTGTAAAAGCATAATTTACAGTTGAATTAACATATGATTCACCTTCTGATTTAAGTTGACGATATCTATTTCCACCAAATTGGTTAATCATATAACTTTCAGTAACTCCACCTGGCAAACTTGAATTAAATAATCCTGCATTTACCATTGTGCTAGAATACATTGCTGATGTTTGCATCATCATTAATCTATATGGACTACTACCGGTAGCTCCCCATGGCTCTCTATTCATATATGACTTTGCTGCATAATATAGTACTTCCATTGCTCTCCTTGCACCTTCTGAATTTGTGGTACTAAGATTATTAACACTAGACATTCCATTTGCACCCACATCAACAACAGCTGTTCTCATACTATTATGATTTGCCCAACCGTGATCAAATGGATCCATACAATAATTAGCATATGTCTCTCCTCCACCATCTGTATTTCCATCTGTTACGCTAGATATACTTGCATTAAAGAATGCATGTAAATTATTAACTGCAAGTCTTGTCAATTCACCCATTGTCTGTGCGTTAGATGTACTCATCATTAAAAACAAACTCATAATAAATACAAATATAGTTGCTTTTATTTTAGATTTCATACTTTCCTCCTCTCTTATCTTTCGTTTTTACTCTTCTGCCTTTAATACTTTTTTATTTATAAAATAAATTCCTATACCAATTATTAATATAATAGCTATTATAAGGGCTGTATACATTACAGGTGAGCCTGTACCAATAGATATGATTAATTCTGCTGTACTCATATCATCTTCACCTTGTACATTGTTTCCTGGTGTAGAGTCTATATCTTGTAAAGAATAATTATTACTTACATTATTAAGTTCTGCTGTATTTATAACAGTTCCTGTATTATTTTGGTTCATAGTCTTTGTTAATGTTAAAGTAAGTGTTTTTGTTTCACTCGGATTTATAATCTGATTAGCTAATTCTTTTGAGTATAGCTTTCCATCTGTTGATTGATACCAATTTTTATTCATTTCAGATGTAAAGTTTAAATCTTGTGGTATATTATCTACTACTTCGTTGATATATCCTCCTACTTCACCTTCATTTGTAACTTTTATCTGATATTCTATAATAACTGTACTATTTATTAATCTTTTAGCATTTAAATCAATTTTAGCCATTTTTGCATTATTATAATTTGTTACAGTTGTTCCTGAATTATCTTGAACAATTACTTTACTTATATATTTATCTAATCTAAAATCAAATTGTTCTCCTTCTATAAAACCAGCATCTATGTTTTCTAAATCAGAATTAGATAATCCTAATGTTCCTGTAATTGCTACTTGTTGTTCTGTTCCGTTTAATGAAATTGTTTTACTTATAACATCAGAATTTGTATTTTCTCCAACACCTGTTTTTTGGTATTCTGTAACTCTATACATTGCTGTATCATATATAAATACTACCGTATATTCACCTTGTTTTATATCATTAAATTGATATTCTCCATAATCATCTGTTACAGTTGTTATACTATTACCATTTGTATCTGTTGCAACTTCTCCTGTTGCTTCTTCAATTAGAAGTATACTTATATTATTTAATCTTCTTTCTGCACTTTCTCTTAATCCATTCTTGTTTTCATCAACCCATGCAGTTCCTGAAATATTATATGTAGCTTCTGGATCTGGATTTATCTCTTCTTTTCCCTCAACTTTATAAGTAACTTCGTTACATGAAACTTCTTGCAACAATGCATTTATTACAATTTCATTTGTAATCTCACTTTCAAATATTTGATCAGCATCAATTATTGTATTTACAATTAATACAACTTTTTGATTTTCTTGTAAATTCAAACTATAACTTATAACATTTAGATTTTGCTCTGTTTCATCTTCACCTTCGACAGTAGTTAATATCTCTTCTTCTTTAATAAGTTCTTCGCCATTATTTGAAATATCATATACTCTTACCAAAACATTTTGGACTACTGCACCAATTGGCACATAATCTGTTATGCTTATTTCTTTATCTTTTCCTCCGTTATTTTCTATTTCACAAGTATATGTTAATGCATCTCCATCTTTTACTGTATCTCCCCCGAATACTTCCATATTGTCTTGCAGTAATATTAGATTCTGCATTATATATAGTTCTGTCTAGTTCATTTGAGACATATATTTCTTCATTTAATATTCCTCTATATGTAAAACTATAATCCTTAGATTTTATACTTGCATCCATAGAATTAACTTGAAAACCTAATCTAATTGAAATAGTTTGATCTACTTCTATATTTGGTATTTCAAAAATTACTGTTCTATCTTCATATTTTATAAATTGATAATCATCTGCTTCAAATAAAGAATCTGTCTCAAATTCAAATCCTTCCGGTACTGGTAATTCTAATCTTATATTTCTCTGACTAGAATCAGAAATATTTGTTATATCAAGGAAAAATGGAAATTCTCTATTTGTCAAAACATCATATTCTTCTTCTAATTTACTTCTCATTTGTAATTTGATTTTTCCAGCTTTTATAGGGTTATTTAGAGTAGTTATCTCTTTTTCCTCTTTTCCTTCTGGCATAATCTTAATTGTTCCAGAAGTTGTATTTGAATCTCCTTCAACTTCTTTTACAGAAAACTGATAAGATACTTTTACTGTTTCACCTGCTTTTATAGTTTCTATATTTATATCTTTTTGCGTTAAATCAGGATTTTCTTCTATTCTTGTATATTCTATACCTTGTTCTCCTGTAATAGAATCCCATCCATCATTATAAACAATTTCATCATAGAAAATAGCATTTGTTTGTGTAGCAATTATATCTACATTATTTATATCTTCATTACTATTATTAGTTAAAGTTACTGTATATTTAATAGCTTGTCCTTCGTATACTTTTTGTCCTTCTTTTAATATTTCTCCACCAGTTTTTGCAGAAATTTGAGCTGACAAATCTCCAATTATTTCTTCTGTGTTCTCTTCTACTTGTTCATTTACACTTTCAGTTGTTAATAGAATATTAGAATAGTTTGTCATTCTGCTTCCTAAATAATCATAACTAACTTCTAATGGAATATATGTACTTTCATTATATTCCAAGTTTTCTGGTATACTTAACTGTGTAGAAACATTCAAAACAGCTCCTGGTTCCAATTTATTATCTTCTACTTCGATTTTAAATGCTTTTATACTAGATAAATCATCTACATTCTCTACCCATGTATCACTGTTTTGCTCTGCATTTACATCTTCTGAGTAATATATTTTAGCTAATTTCCCTGTTGATTGGATATTATTTAACAGTTCCATACCAAATGTAGCTTTTAACTTTTCATTATTAATAATCTCTTCTCCACTATCTGGTAATTTTCCTATAAATGATATATCTGTAATATCATTTTCATAATTGTTAACTACTACTATGTTTTGGTTAACTGTTTTTGCTTCTTGATTTACATCAAGATTTATTTGTTTTACTTTATCATCTATATTCTCTATAACATCTCCATTTTCATTATATCCAGATAATTTGTTTACTAATAAAACTCCATATTTAGAATTTAATGTAATTGGTAATTGATAACTAAAAGTTTCTCCCATCCTATTTTCATTAGTATAATTCATTATAATTTGTGAAGACATACTTGGAATAGTTTTATCAATCATGATATTTGCAGTAATTGAAATTTGTATTCCTTCATTTATATTGTTTTCAAAATTTAATTGTTCTCCTTGTAAAGGTATTGAAATTATTTTAGTTCCATCATCATTTTGAATAAGTTCAGGATTAACTATTGTTAATTCATCTTTTGCATTTAATTGAGTAATATTCTTAACTTGTACACTTAATTCTTTTGGTAAGATAATTTGAATAGTAGGGTTTTTATATAGGTCATATTGTTCGTTATTACTATTTAAAGTAACTAAAAATTGAACATCTTCATTTGTTTGTAATGTAGATAAATTATTATTATTTATTTCTAATTTTGCATCTGTTTTAGTATCTTGTAGATTTATTGCTGATTCCCCTATTCCTTCTTGCATAGCCATTATTACTTCACTTCTAGAAACAAGTTTAGTGAAAGTTTTTAATTCTTCTTTTGTATAGTTACTTTCTCCACTTAAAGACTTAATATGTCTAAATTCTAAAACTCCTTCTAACAATGGTTTTGAAATTATGACTTTAACATTTTTCTTATTCCCATCATATGTAATAGTTATATTTCCATTTTCATCTGCTTCTATACTACTATTAATCGTAGTAATCACTGTTCCATTTTCATCTTGAATTGTTATACTTCCTTGTTCTCCTAAGAAATCAATCATATATTGTTTATTAATAATAAAACCTTTATAATTCACACTACTTCCTGCTGCAAATTCTTGATTTTGATCATTTACAAATTGATTTTCTAGTGTCTGTAACTCTATATTTTGAGCAGCTTTTGAATATGAAATATTAATATTTTCTTCTTCTTCAAAAGTTATTTCATTTTGTGTTTTTGCATATAAGTACCCTTTATACATTGATTGTGTTAAAATATTTTTTTGTATATCAACTATGTTTCCTACTTTTGAAACTTGAAGATTTTGCACATCTTGCTTTTGAATTTCATCTTTTGTAAATAATTTTGTTTTTAATGTTGTATTTATATCAATTTGTTTATTAGTCTCTCCTATTTCTTTTGGATAAATATATATTATTTGATAATTATTTTGAGCCTCTCCCCAATTACAGGTTTCTCCTTCGTTAGCTATTTTTACTTCTAGTAAATTATTTTCTTTATTATAATTTACTTTTTCTTGTTCCAATCTCTTTTCATTTAATATTACATAGACATCATTAGGTTTTTGTTCTAATATTACAGGAACATTTATATTTAATATTTCTTGCTCTCTTGGTAATTTGTTTCCTTGTACTTCTGATGTGATGTTTTGTTGTAATAAAACTCCATCTTCTCCTACATCAATAAATTTTGCTATATTCTGGCTTAACACAGTATCCGCATTTGTTGTCCAATTAATTTTTAATGTTTTTTGGCTTGTTACAGTCTGTTGTTCTTCATTTTTATATGTTCCAGAAAAATTTATAATGTTTTCTTGTATAAAATAATTTGAATTAAATATTTCTTGCTTTTTAAATTGTATAGGAAGTTCTATATCTATACTATTTCCATATGTGATTGAATTTAAAGTTATTTCATTTGTTTCATCATTTATTTCTTTAACATATGTATTTTGCACTCTATCTTTCAATATTTTAAAATTCGCATTATTCATCTGAATTTTAGCATCACTTAATTCACCATTATTTTTCACTTCTATGTGTAAAACAATAGTATCTTCTAAATCAGTATCTCCTGTTTTTTCATAAATTCTTGACCCGTCTTGATTAAAATATGCATCAAACTCGACATTTTCTACATTTGTCGCAGCTATTGCACTATTTGAAACAGCAATTACAATATTGTATCCTAGTAATACAAAATCCAATGCTGTGATCAAAACGATAATCATTGATACAAGTATTGTTTTTAAAATCTTCCCTTTCATAATTTCCCTCCACAAGCAAGATATATTTTTCCTTAAATATATAGTAACTAGTATTTAAAATTAAATCAATATCAGATTTTTCCACATAAAGAAAAAAATGTCTTTCTCAATTACGGAAAGACATTTAGCACTTTATATTCTCTATTTTTTAAGTTTATTTTACATTTTTGTAACATTTGTAACACTTTTTTAAGTTTTTCATAATTAAGTCTTTAATCCCTAAGGTTTTAATGTTTTCAACAATATTTTATATAAATATTGTGTCAATTTGTTTATTTCTTTTAAACTCCTTTTTCATAATAATAACATCCTGATATTTTCTTATAACTTTTTGTTCTATCTGCTGCCATAACAACAAAGTTTCTAGTTCCAGCCGCTGAGCTACTAACATATGATGTTACAGGTCCACCACTTTTATAAAACATATATTTATTATTCCTTGAAACAAAGTGTCCTTTTGTTACATTATATGTAGTCGAATAATCCCCAGCATTTGCTACATATGATTCTGTACAATAAAAGTATCCTGTTGCATTAAAGTTCACTGTAACTCCTGATGTATTAATCATTATACCATTTGCTGTGTTACTTGTATTAGTAGTATATAATCTAGTAGAACCTGTCAAATTAACAGTTGTAGGCTTATATATTGTAATTGCATTTGATGCATATGGTCCAGCTAAAATATCAGAATTAGTGATTGTTAGTCTTCCTGTTGAATTATATGATATAGCAGCTGCTACTCCTCC
Organism: uncultured Clostridia bacterium; assembly: GCA_944388765.1. Taxonomy (GTDB): domain Bacteria; phylum Bacillota; class Clostridia; order TANB77; family CAG-508; genus CAG-269. Next base: position 13,991 of record CALXKA010000008.1, on the reverse strand, counting down.
ACTTCCATTCTCACCAGAAGTATTGCTAATTCCATTACATACTGTTGAACTAGTTATTGTAAAAGCACTTTTACAACCTTCATAAATATATATAGCATTTTTGTCTTTTACAGGAGTATATACATAAGAGTTGGTTATAGTGATAGCTCCTGAACCACCAACCCTCATAGCAGAACGTCCATTACTATATACATAACTACTACTTATTGATACAGAACCAGAAGTACCTTCCATTGCATATATAACGTGATTTTTATTTGCTCTTATTGTTACAGATGATACTGACAAATTTCCACCATTAGCTCTTAGTGTTACTTCTGAATCATTGCTATAAATTGTTCCTGATCCTTTTATAGTTAATGTTCCTCCGGTTGTTGTTATAGTTGCATTTCTTATTAGTGTTTTACCATTCATGTTTATTGTTATTGTTTTATTGTTCCTCCGCCACTGTCTCCTCCTGTTGTTGCTACTGATATTGCCGTATTTAGTGTATTATAATATGTGGTTGTCCCAGATTTTAATATACTATAATTTGCTGCTTGTACTGACAATTTAACTGCACTACTTTTTGCTGTTGCTGTACTTCCTTCTAAGGTTGAAGTTACTACACAATAATAATATCTGTTATTCATTCCTAATGAATTTTCTTAATAGAAACAACATTAATATAACAAAAGGATCCAAGACAAATTAAAAGGAATGAGCCCTGTAAATTACAAAATTCATTCCCTAAGAGTAACCTAAAATAAACCTACTCAAAGAGTATCTAACTTTTTTAGTTCAATTTATTTTGAAACTATTTTACTATGAAATCACATATCGTAGATAACTCATAATTAATTTCATCACTTTGTCCATAAGCTAATGTAGAATCTCCTATTTTTATTGGATCAATAAGAATAAATATATTACCAACTTCCTGTCCATCACGATTTAAGAATACGATTTCCTTTTGTTCGATATCATTCATTTCTTTTGCTACATTGTATGCTTCTGCTATAAAAACTGCCATTTCACCTTCTTTATAGAAGTGGATATTTTTATATAAAATCCCATCAATTTCTTTATCAGCAATATCTTTTGTGATTTCAGTAGGATTGGAATTTTCTAATGTATTTATTATTTCTTGTTCTGCTTGACTTCTTATTATTTTTATATCCTCTAGTTTACTAAAATCAAATCTCAGAAAAATATATATTATTAAAGTAATTATAATTATTAAAATACTAACTAATAAAATTATTATTTTTTTTCTTTTTTTCACTCTTTACTTACCCCCATTAATATGACAATTGAATCTTATGCTGGGCATTGCATTTGTACTCCTTCTGGATATTCAGGACATTTTCGCCAACTTGCCGATATTTTCCCACAAACAGTACATAAAGGATGCCTATATTGATAATGTGTCTTTCCATTATGGACTTGCCCTATACACGTCCAAGCCGAATGACTGTGAAGTTCATTACAGTATCCATTAGTATTACATGTATGTGAAGGAATATTTACCCTTAATGTTACAGTATTACTATATAATGTATAAATACCATTTGTTATTACACATCTATATTGATATCCATTAACGGAGCTACTTCCTGTAACTGACATAGAACTTGATGTAGAACTTGTATTTTGCCAAGATCCAGAACTACTTGTCCTATATTGCCATCTATATCTTAATGTATAATTTCCCGTTTCTGGTGCTCCTGTTACTACACTAACACTAAATGTTGCTGTTCCCCCATTTGATACAGTCACACTAGATGGTTGCTTACTAATATATGGAGATATAAAATGCCTTAATTTTATTATTGATGTATTTCCAGCATGATCACTTACCCATAAATATTCATAAGAATATTGGTTAATATTTAAATCTAAAATAGAAACTTTTGGTTTTGCTCTATTAGGAAGATTTGTATAATAGTTAGAAGGCTGCGTTGTTGCACTTGAACTAAATCCATATCTATATATTCCTGATGCGTTATCTTTTGCCAAAAATGTTATCTTATTTTTATTTAAAAATCTTCCTTCATCTACAATACTACTATACGCTACATTCCAAGTCACTGTATTTGAAGTAGCTGTTGTTTTTTCCAAATATACATGTCCAAATGTACTAAATGTTCCACTATCTCCACATTTTATCTGATATTCATATACTTCCCATTTTCCAGTTCCTTCTTGTGAAGTTATCCAATTAAGCTCACTATTATTACCTACTGAATTAGATGCCATATTTATTTTATATCCTATTGGTATTTTAGCAATTATTCTATGTCTATAAACTTGATTTGCGGCTGATGCAGTTGCTTGATAATATCCCCCCAAACCAGGAGTTGCTGTACCTGTTGTTTTTATTTCTAGCATATAACCCGATGTCGTTGGTAAATCTGATGAACCAGTAACTCTACTTACAGTTACATTTCCATTAGCTAAATTATTGTATGCAATAGCACTATTCAAACTTGTCCTAAATGTCGGATCACTTTGTTTTAATAAAGCTCCGCCTGCATTCATATCTATAATATTTGAATAGGCTATATTCCAAGTAACAGTATCAGATGTAGCAGTTGTTTTTTCCAAATATATATGTCCAAATGTACTATATGTTCCTCCTGAACCGCATTTTACTTCATACTCGTATAACTCCCATTCTCCGGTACCTTCTTGCGGCGTAAACCATGTAAATACTGCTCCTGTACCACAACTATTTGCAGCTCTTTCAATTTTATAACCTACTGGTATTTTAGCTATAATCCTATGTCTAAATATACGACCATTTTCTGAGGCTACATGTTGTACTATTCCCCCAAGTCCAGGAGATGCTGTACCTGTTGTCTTTACTTCTAACATATAACCTGATGTTGTAGGATTATCTGATGAAGCAGCAACTCTACTAAGTGTTACATTTCCATTATTTGAATTATTATATACTGCTGCACTACTAAGCCCAGATGCAAATGTAGGATCTGATATTTTGTTGGTTCCTTTATTAATACTTGATATTACTGGTAATATTTTATCTATATTAGTTATTTTTATATACTTAGATACTTTATTTCCCGCAATATCTGTTGCTTCTGCATAAATATATCCGTTTTCAGTTGCAGTTACTGAAATCGCTGTATTTTCATTTGCTACTTCCTTAGCTAAATCTAATGTTGTTCCAAAACCTGCTTTTCTATTATTTGTAAGTGTTGCACCATATACAACTGTTGCTACTATATCTTTATTAGTCCAATTTGTTGTATTTGGAGTAATTGTAATTAATGAATTTGTGTCTTCATTTTCTTTTATTATAAATGGATTAGAAACTTTTACTTCTTCTGCTCTATTTCCATTATCATCAAGTACATTTGTCCACAAATAGTATGTACCTGCACTAGTTATATCTGTCTTTTTAATAATTTCATTGTTCGTAAAGTTATTCCATTGAGTTGGCTCTACGGTATTACTTGTTGACCATGCATATTGTAATATATTTAAACCTGTTCCTCCATCTATTGCTGTTAACTTAGTCTCTATTACAGCATTTCCTTCTGTTGGCATTGTATATATTCCACCATTTGGACTTAATTCCACAGTAGGAATACCTATATTTTGCCAATTTGCTATATATTCTCTATCTCCTGTACTTCCTTTTTCTATTGTTACTATTTTTTGTGGCGTTTCTCCATTACTTCCTGTCCATCCTAAAAATTTAGCTCCTGATTTTACTGGTTCATTTAAAGCAAATGTTTCCGATTTATTTGTATAAGTTGTTGGATTTCCTTCTGCTTGTCCCCCATTTAAATTATACACTATTTTATATCTTATTATCTCTCCATTATCAAACATATATGGTCCATATCTATGATATCTTTTTCCATCTATTATTACTTCTTTTCCTCCTGTACTTTTTATTCCTTTTATATCTTCTATTTCTTTTACATATAAATAGTATTCTCCTGTTAAATCTTCTCCTATTGTCTCTTTTTCTCCTTCTTTATACTCTTTCCATTCTCCTTTTTCTAAGTCATCTTCTTTTGTTGATAAATAGTATTCATATTTATTTGCACTACTTAATGCATTTTCTCTTTCTTCTATTTGCACCTGTATATCAACTGTCCCCTCTCCTTCCTCATATGTACTTGGTGTTACACTAATTACCGGTCCTTTATCTATTGCATCAGCTCTTTCTTTGCTTAAACCTGCTTCTCCATCTCTTTTCCATTTTTGTCCATCTTTAATGTAATATATATCATTTGTTACATATTCTATTACAAATACATCATCAAAATCTAACATGCTTTCAACTTGGTCTACATTAATATTTTTAGAATTATTCCCTAAATTAGATTTCTCTCCTAGCAATTCTATATCTATTACTCCAACGTTCAATCCAGTCTCTATAACATATATTTCTTTGATTATTCCATCATTTGCTAAATCTGTATTTGTCATTTCTCCTGAATAATCTCCATTCCCTATTCTTTTTGCTTCTTCATCTAGCTTATATCTATTTAATTTTTCTTGTAACTCACTTAATTCTGTTTCTATTTGCGCATCTGTTGCCGTTTCTACTATACTGTTATCTCCTCCGCAAAAATGCAATGCTAACTCCTGCCAATATCAACAATATTATTATTGTTATTACTAGTGCTATTAATGTTATTCCTCTTTCTTTAACAAATGTTTTTTGTATCATATTTTCCTCCATTATGTTTATTGCTTATACAATAATATTATATTAGTAAGAACTCTATTTTTCAATAGTACTCATTTATTGTAATCTATCATGTACTATAACTTACTACGGAAAATATTATGTGGTATTTTATTAGGTCATTTTACATTTTGTTTACATTTTATTTACAAAAATTAACCTTAATTTTGAATAGCTTTAATTTTTTATATTTATATTTTTGTCATACTTTTAACATAAAAAGAGATAGAAATTTCTACCTCTTATCTGATTTTGTTATTATCTTACTCATCAGTGTTATTTTTCTTTAATAACGTCTTTTTCTTTATGATTACAACACCTATACCTATAATTACTAATGCTACTATTCCTATTATAAATGGTACTATGAAACTTAAATTTTGACCTGTTGCAGGTGTGACTATAACAGTTTCTGCCATAGATGAATCACTTTCTTGGTTTCCTGTTCCTGGTACATAATTTCCAGGTACTGATATTAATTCAGATCCACCTGTTTTATCTACTTCTACTAATTCTGTTTCATTATCAAGTGATATATCATCATTTGTAGTTAGAAGTTTTGAAACAGTTAACATTGTACTTTCTGATTTTGTAGGCTCTATTTGTTTATCTTTCAAATTATTTGTATAAAGAATTGTCTTATCATTTATAGTTGAAGTTTCAGACTCATATACATTTCCTTCTAATAACTCTTTTACTTCATCTAATGTCTTAGCTGTCCAACCTTCATTTTTCTGATCATCAAATGCCCAATCTTTATCCAAGTAATCTATAATTCCTGTTGCGCTAATTTTAACAACTTCTCCTTCAACAATTCCATACTTATAGAAGTTTTCAGATAAATAATCTAACTCGCTATTATTTGTTGCTATAAATTCATAACCTACTTCTAATGTTGAACCTTGAATCATTTCATTATCAAGTTCTACTCTTACAAATCCATTTTTAGGTTCAGTATTATCAGATGGTTCCATGTATGTTACGCCTTGTTTTTCTCCTGTAATTCTTCCATCATCTTCGATTCTAATATTAGTTACAACTTGACCATTTGCAAGCATAATCCTCATAGTTCTTACTTTTTTAGTTAAACCTAAATCTTGTCTTGCTCTTTCTACAATACCAAAGTCTATATTATTTATTCTATATGTATATCTATCACCTGTTGATGCAGTATATGAATTTTCATATTCTACACCTATACCCATTGTTGGTGTTGTAGAATCCATTTTTTCAATAGTAGTTTTAGTACTGTTTTCTATATGTTTAATCTCTTCATCTATATTTTGTCTTTGTTCATAGTTATCAAGAGCATCCGTATAACGTGTATCTACATCTTCTTTAAACCATTGCTTATTGTTTTGATCTCTACTACTATTATATACTGTTCCTTTATAGTTTTGTACTGTATATGTTTGATCTCCCCAAGTATATGTTAATGTATAATCACCTGGTATATATCCACTTATATAAAAGTCTCCATTACTATCTGTTTTAGCAGTATATACTTTACCGCTTCCAGTATTTTCTGTTAAAGTAATATCTACTCCTTCTATTCCAATTTCTCCATCTTCATATATACCACTACCTTGTCTTACTTGACCTGTCATTAATTCTCCTGATGTAGAATCTAAGAATACTTTACCTGCCATTTCTCTTGCATCAGCAACTTCTAATTGTAAAGCTAAACTTGCATCTGTATCATCTTCATAAGTTGCTTTATCTTCTGGATTACAAGTTCCTGGATTAGAATCTTTATCTATACCAGCATATACCTTTCCATCTCTATCAAATATTGAGTAAGAATTTATCTCTACCACATTATCTAAGTTTTCTTGTCCATTTAATACATTAATTACAGATTCTCTATCTAACTTAAATTGTACATATATATTTCCATTATCTGTATCTAATGTACTTGTTTGAGGATCAAGTCTTGTATTGTTAATAATTATAACTTTATTATAGTTATCATTATATGAGCCATCTTGATAAGTAAGATTTCCGGTTATATTACCACTTTCATCTACTCCTGTACCTATTCCTGTAATAGTATATCTACTATCATAATAGTCTACTATACTATTAATCTGTGAAACTAAATTTGTTGATTCATTCTTTATTGCAATTTTATAAGTAATATATACTTGTAATTCTTTACTCTTATCATTTTCATTTATATACTCGTAGTCTGCTTCATAAATTGCTCTTTTATATGGTTCAGCCGAATATTTTTCTCCGAATTTAACACCTACATTAAATCCTTCTCCACCATAATTTTCTGGATGATTAAATCTTTGTGCATATTCATATATATGTTCATAACCATTAACCGCAACTCTCACATTTTCAATGTCTTTTGCTATTGCCATATCAGGTTGTTCTCTTTCATATAATCCTAGGTTAATATATTTCATTTCTTCTTGTCCTTTTACATAGTAGTTACCTAAAATATAATTTGAAACATCAGTATTTGCAGTTATTAAGTATTGACCATTATTAATTAATGTTGATTTATGTTCAATTGGATCAAAGTTATATGATAATTGATGTTTTTCATTTCCTGATGTATCTCTTGTGTATCCTGTATTTTGAGTTCTTCCTTCTACTATACTGAAATTATTGTTAAATGCTTCTCTTTCAGCTGCACTTTCTGCTGATTTTGATCCATTATCTTTATCTAAATGTGGTGTTACATTCGTATATGTCAAGCCATCATATTCAAATTCAATATAGTAATCTCCTATTTTCTCAACTAGTACATTTTCAAACATATATGATCCACCATTTGAAGTTTTTGTCTCCATAACAGTTTCCCCTGTTGTCCTATCTTTTAATCTTACTGTAACTCCATCTAATAATATATCATTATTATCAAATTCATCATCTTTATATAAATCGTTTCTTATCCATTGTTTTTGGTCTTGTTCGTCTACCCAAACATAACCTGATAATTTTATACGTAATACAATATTATAATCAAATGGTATACTCATTTCTTCTGTTGCAGTATATGGTTCTCTAATAATTAAGTTTTGCATATATCCATTCTTAGCTTCTAAGAACCATATGTTTACACCTTTTACATCTAATTTTGCATTTACATTAATTCTTGTTATTTTAGTTATTCCTGTATCTGCTGGAACAGAGATATAGAAATCTCTACCAGATTGAATCTCATTTACTCCATACCAGTATTCATTATTTCCATTAAAGCTACTATATAATAAGTCCCCTATATTTTGACTATTTTGATCAAGAGCAGTTACTCCTGTAATGGTTCCAGAGAATGACCAATTAAATGGACCTACTCTCATATATTGTCTTCCATTTCTAGTATATGATTTTACTGAAATATTATCTTTATTAGTGTTATCAGTTATGCTTAATTCTCCAACAGTATTTATATAGTTGCTTGATTCTGTATCTAAATTTGTTGGGCTACCATTAACATTACTTGCAAATCCATTATATAGTCCTGCATGATGTTGTCCAACAGTTTGCATCCATGTATACATGAAATTCCAAACAGCATTTGCTACTGGTCCATTACTTTTACCTGATGTACCATTATTAGCTGACAATATGTATGCAAGTTTTGCATTGTTATCATGAGTAATTTTATTTCCTTGGTAATCTGTTGAAGTTTTTCCTTCTATATTTACTTGTGAAATAATTCTATAATAGTTAATACTTCTTAAAGCTTGACCATGTTCCACACAATATATATCAGGATCGCTTGCATATTGTGAATAGGTCACTGCTAGGTCTTGTCCTACGTAATATGCTGAACTAACTGTTGCAATACTAATAATTCCTATTATTGTAATTATTATACTTAGTATAATCTTTTTTGTTCTACTCATATTTCTACATCCTCCTTTCCCATTATATTTTACCTTTTTTATTTTTTCTATATATAATGATTCCTATTATTGATAATATTATAATTGCTACAATTGCTATACTTACATATACAATTCCACCTGTTCTAAGACTTAGTATAACATCTGCGCTTCCCATATCATTTTCACCTGACTCTTGATTTTCTGGTGTTGAATTTACATCTGCAAGACCTAAATCATTATAGTCTTCTGCAATTTCTGCTCTGTTATTTATACGTCCTAAGTTATTTTCTGTCATAGTTTTTACAAGAGTTAATGTGACTGTTTTTGTTTCACCTGGTGCAATTGGCTCATTTGATAAAGCAGCTGTATAAATCTCGCTTCCTGTTTGATACCAATCTTTATTCATTTCTGAATTAAATGTTAAATCACTTGGCATATAATCTACTATTCTTCTAACATATCCTGTCACATCGCCTAAGTTTGTAACTTCTATTTGATATTCTATAATAGCTGTTGTAGCATTTACTTGTTTAGCATCAATCTCAGCCTTTGCCATAGTTTCATCTTGATACTCTCTTACTGTCGTTCCTTGACTATTTTGTAATAATATTCTACTTACATATTTATCTAATTTTAAGTCATAATTTTGTAATAGCGCTAATCCTATATTTATATCAGAAATATTATTATTATTTACTTCTAAAATATCAGTTGATGGTACATTTTCAGTATTGTTTTCTATTGTTAAATTATTCATTAATACATCTGAATTTGTACTTTCCGCAACCCCTGCTGCTTTATATTTTGTTAAAGTATATGTTGTATCATCATATTCAAATATTGCAATATATCTACCATTACCTATCTTATCTAGTACATATACACCATTTTCATTTGTTGTTGCTTCTAATACATTTCCATCAGTTGTTTTTACTAAATTATTTGTTTCTACATTTAGTAATCTTACTTTAATTCCACTTAGAGCTCGTTCATTATCATCTTTATTTCCATTTGCATTTTCATCAAACCATGCAAGTCCTGTAATAGTTCTATTTCCTTGTGCTATATCATTATCATCTACATTGTTGTCTCCTTCAAAACTTCCATCACTTGCTGCAATAATATGATTAATTTCAGAAGTTGTTGCTACCCTTTCTCCATATACTTCTGCATATGCAATATTAGTAATTGCTTCTGCTTGTGTTCTTCCTTCTGAATAATTAACAACTGTGCTTATTATAATGGTTGCCTCTCCATTTGCTTCAATTTCAATTGGTATTTCTATATTGTTTGTTGTAAATCCTGTAACTGCTTCACCATTTAATGTAATATTTTCAATGTTTAATTGTTCAGGTACATCATCTTTTATTACTAATCCAGATGTTTTAGAATTACTTAAATTCTTAACATTAATTGTATATTCTATTACATCTCCTGCTTTTACATATTGACTCTCAGTTTGTGTTGTCATGTTTAATTCAATATTAAAATCTTCAACTTTATCTTCCCAATTGTTTGAGTTATACTCTTTTTGACCATCACTTGCAGTTACTGAAAATTCAATATTATTATTTTCTGATTCTTTAATTGTCATATCATAACTTAATACTTTTGTTTGTCCTGCTGCTAATTCTCCTATACTAATCTCATCTTGATATTCAATAATTTCTGATTGAACATCATTTGAAGTATTAGCCATTTCATTTATTTCAGTTTCTGATACAACTGCATCATCATTATCTGTATCATAGATATTTCCATCTTCCTTTCCCATTCCGGTAATTAAAGATAATCTACTCACTTCTAAGTTATCAGAAGCATTTGTTTTTACTTTTACATCTGATATATTCTCATCTGAAATATTTTCTATAATTGCAAAATATTGTACAATTCCTGCTGTATACAAATCTACTGATTCATCTGTAACTCGTTTTACTGTAACTCTTAAATTTCCTTTTTCAGTTGTTAATGTATGTGCATCACTTTGTGCTGTTACATCATCATATTTTATTTGTATTCTATTTTCAAGTTTTGTTCCTTCTTGTGTATCATTATTTACTCGTACTTCATATGTAAGTGTTCTTACTTCTCCAACTGCTATATTTTCAATTGTTGCTCTATATTCTCTATCAGGTAATTCTTCATAATATGAAGCTCCTGTATATTCATAATTTTCCTCTGGTACAACCATTGTTGTTCCTTCTGGCACTTGTCCTATAACTTCTATATTACTTACATCTTCTGAACCTGTATTTGAAACTTCTATATTATATTGAATTACTTCTCCATTTTTAACATTTTGAGTAATTTCGTTTCCTGCACCTGTTGCAGACAATTTTGCCTCTATCTTAGGTCCAATTCCTGTTTCTAATATAATAGTTGTAGAATTCAAAGTATTTTCTGTTGATGTTAGTTCATTAGTATAATTTACTGTATATGATTCTCTTGCTTGTTTATTATATTCTAAAACTTCTGGTATTTGTATTGTATATGAAATTTCAACACTTCCACTTGTTTCTAATTGTCCTAGTACTATTAAATATTTTCTAGCATTTTGTGTGAATTCTGTACTCCATGCATTTTCTGCACTATTTACATCATTTGTAGCATTTTCATTTTCTGAATAATAAATAGTTGCATCTGTTCTATTTAGTACTTGAATACTATTTGCTATCTCAATACCTAAATTATTAGAACTACTATTAGTTGGAAATACTCCAAGGATTTTTACATCTTTTACGTTATTTTCACTTGTATTAATAACTTCTGATCTTATTTCTAATTGTTTTGGTACATCTTGTCTAATTAAATTTACACTTGTATTTTCTTCTTGTCCAGTAGTTTCTAATGAAATTGCAGGTATACTATTAATTACAGTCATATCTTTTGGAGCAATTATCTTAATTGCCTGTTCTTGTTTTGCTTCATCTTGATATGAATGAGCAATTTCATTTTGATAATACATTGTAACCTTAGAATCTGTTGTTGCAGTATTTCTGTTTAAAGAAATATTTGCATTAATAACTAACACTGCTCCCTCAATAGCTGCATCTTTATAATTTGTTTGTTTTCCTTCTAATGTAACTACTATATTTCTTCCGTCAACAGTATAATTTGCAACTTTTAGCTCATTTTCATATAAAAGTTCTACACTTGTAATTTCAGCATTCTGAACTTGTTCAGGTAATTCAAATGTAAATACTGGGTTTTGATATAAATCATATTTTTCATTATTTGATAATAATGTTGCTCTTATTTCCACAGAATTATCTACTACTGTTGATAATGTATCTTTATTTATTTCAAACCTACTTTGTGTTATAGTTTCTTGTAATGTTATATTATTTTCAACTTGTCCTAAATCTTGTTCATTATATCCTACTCTACTTATATACCCAACTTGTGATAATTGATCAATATTACTTGATTCTTCTGGACTAAGTTTTTTATAATTTTTAATATTTAATGTTCCTTCTGCTATTGGTTTTGATGTCTCAAATCTAATAGCTGTTACATCTCCTTGATATGAAATAACTATATTTCTATCATCATCAATTACTGTTGAACTAGTAACTCTTCCTATTTCTTCATTATTTTGATTATATATTACTATTTGTCCTGTTTCACCAAATAATTCATCAAATTCATCTTTTGATATAACTGTTCTTGTATATAAATCTTTTAAAGAAGTTTGATTAGCATTTTCTTCAAATCTAACACTGTTTATTGCTTTTGCTAAATATATATCAACACTAGTATCTGTAACATATTCTTGTTCTAATCTAGCATATAATCTTCCTTTATACATACTTGTTATTTCTGGATATGAAGATATATTTACAATATTATCTTTTTCTTCATTATTTAAAGTCATTTCTTGTGTAACTGACAATTCTTTATCATCATATAGTTTTATTCTTTGTTCTGCTAAAAATTTTTGAGCATCTATATCTGCATCTTTGTCATAAATAAATGTTAATACTACTTTTTCATTTCCATTTGCTTTCCATCTAATCTCATTATTATTCGCATCATTTGTAAACTTAAAATTAACATTTGAACCATCATAAGAATAATCATAATATGTCATTGTATTAAAATCTACAAATTTTACTACTTCTGCTCTATTTCCTTCAATATTTGGAAGTGTAAGATTTGCTTCAATTTCTTTTATAGGATAATTATTATCTTTTAGTCCAAGTAACCAAGATAATTGAACAACTCTTTTTTCTTGTCCATCTATTGTGATTATTTTATTAGTTATTACCTCTATATTGTTTACTACATTTTCTTGTGTATTATTTTCAGTAAGTGGTAATTGTATTTCTCTTGTTGCCTCAATTGTTTTATCTCTTTCAGAGCTATCAAAATATGTACCTTCTAATTTAATCACATTAGTTTTATTTAAATTATCCAAATTAAATATTTCATCTCTATTTAATTCAATCTTTATTTTTGCATCTGCTACTGTATTTGCATTAACCTGATTAAATGTAATTGTATTTCCTTCTATTTTATTTATATAACTACTATCTGTATCTTTTAATGAAAAATTGCTATCTTGTATCGTAACTTTTCCATTAAAATATCCCTCTTGTTTTACATTAATTTGCATATATAAATAAATATCTTCTTGATTTGACATATCTATTGAAGATATCGCTTGATTATTTCCATTTACAAAATATGCATCAAATTCAACATTTTTATTATTTGTCTCTATTGAACTTGCTGCATAACTAATAAGACTTGAACCAACAAATATAAAGTTTGTTAATGTTAAAGTCATTATTAACAAAATAATCATACTAATTTTTAAAATTTTGCTTTTCATAATGATGGCCTCCTTTAATTTTTACATTTTCCCATCTATTACATATTATATCGCATTTTTCCAGTTTTTTCAACACTTTTAAGAGTATTTTTTTATGTTTCCTTCAAATAAATAATAATTTTATATGTAATAGCAAAATTGAATTTAATTTAATAAAATTTTAGCAAATTTATTTGATATACATGTTGTATTTACTTATGTCTTCACATTTTACTTATCTGTGCATTTTTCAATATATTTTTATGCTGAAAATATATCACAAGAAATAAAAAAAGTCTGTAACAATCATATATCATTACTGTTACAAGACTTTTACTATGCTCTATTATATGTCTTTCCGTAAGGTTTAATCTCCAATATTTAGTTTATCGTTTCTAGCATTCAGCTTTTCAAATATAAAGTGACACGAAAACCGAGCGTAAGGACTGCTAGCAGACGGAAGGCTGCCGGTACGATAAGAAGCTGGACCGTCAGAACCTGAAAAAATGGAAACGCCTCCTCGAGCAGCTCGACCGCTTAGTGTAATCGGACTCCATTGTCCATTCAAATACATTTCCTGCTAAATCATATATATTTTTTGGACTATTTGTATTTCCTTCTGTAT
>CALXKA010000007.1 GCA_944388765.1 uncultured Clostridia bacterium | reverse complement strand
AAATCTGTAAAATTTGAATTAAAAATAGATATAAATAAAATAATATAATAAAGAGTGAAAAAGAGAAGACTAATGCGAAAAAGAATTGAATTTTGACTAGGCACATGAGGTTTAAATTCAAGAGACGTACTTTTGTACGTTGACTGAATTTAAAGCGAAATGTAACGACGTCAAAAACAATTATCTTTCGCATGATAAAAAAGTGGTTCAACTGTGTGAGCATAATCACAACATTATGCAGGAGTGGCATTTGATGTAGGACAGAGACTAACACAAGCACAAAGAACACGTTTATGGAATAGTGCAAACAATTCAGGGGTTTGGTATTATGTAGAACCTATTTCTTTAACGCCAACATGGGTGCATTTTGATAAAAGATTTCGGAAAGCCGGCATGTAGTACAGGAGGATACCCAACTTTAAGAAGAGGAAGTCTAAGTAATTATGTGTTAATTGCACAAGATGATTTAAATACATTAGGATATAGAACTAATGGTTTAGATGGAATATTTGGTTCGGCAACTCAAAATGCTGTAATTAGTTATCAACGTTCAAGAGGTTTAACAGCAGATGGGATCGTTGGTTGTAATACTTGGAGATCTCTTCAAGAAGATGTTGTAGGAACAGGTGCAACTAGTACTACAATTAATTAAATTTAATATTTTAAGAACTTGTATTATAAATTATATTTTCTATTTTATAATTATAAGTTCTTTTTTCATAAATTTTTTATAAAAAAATTAAAAAAATTTCAAAAAATGCTTGCAAAATAGAAAAAGTTATATTAAAATCTAAGTGAAGTGGAGAAAAGTGGTACAAAGTGGTAGAAAGTGAAAAAAGGAGGTCCATTCATTGTTAATAGGCGAATATGAGCATTCTCTAGATGCAAAAGGTAGATTAATAATGCCTGCAAAATTAAGACAAGACATGGGAGAAAAATTCATCGTAACAAAAGGTTTAGATGGATGTCTATTTGCATTTTCACAAGAAGAATGGTTGAACTTTGAAACAAAATTAAAAACATTACCACTTTCAGATAGAAATGCCAGAAACTTTGTAAGATTTTTCTTATCAGGTGCAACAGAATGTGAAATAGATAAACAAGGTAGATTTTTGCTACCAAATAATCTAAGAGTTGCAGCAAATCTAGAAAAAGAAACAGTCATAATCGGAGTAGGGACAAGACTAGAAATATGGGATAAACAAACTTGGCAAAATTGTGATGAAAATATATCAGCAGATGAAATTGCTGAAAACATGGCAAATTTAGGTATATAACTTGAAAAAGTTTATATAAAAATACAAAAGATGATTTTACAAAAGATAAC
This sequence comes from uncultured Clostridia bacterium, assembly GCA_944388765.1. Taxonomy (GTDB): domain Bacteria; phylum Bacillota; class Clostridia; order TANB77; family CAG-508; genus CAG-269. The sequence continues at coordinate 45,209 of CALXKA010000007.1, read as the reverse complement.
TATACAAAAGATAAAATCTAATTAAACAAAAGATAAAAGTACAAAAGCTTTTTAAGCACAAAAGATAAAGTAATTAAAGTTTTCAAAAGAAAAGCTATAATATACAAAAGTTTAAATGATTAACAAAAGAAATAAATGCAAAAGAATGGATAAAAAACCAAAAGATAAGTACATAGAGAGAAGACAGCTGGTAGTTATATAATTACCAGCTGTTATGATAGTTAAATATAAACATTTAAGAGGGAAAAATGGAATTTAATCATAAACCTGTCATGCTTATGCAATGTATAAACGGATTAAATATAAAAAGAGATGGAATATATGTTGATGGAACTATTCGGAGGAGCAGGACATAGTAAAGAAATAGCAAAAAGACTATCAGAAAAGGGAAAACTAATTGGCATAGATAGAGATGAAGAAGCATTAACTGCTGCAAAGAATAATTTAAAAGAATTTAACAATATCATATATGTACATGATAATCATGATAATATTAAAGAAGTTCTAGAAAAACTAAATATAGAAAAAGTAGATGGAATATTATTAGACTTAGGTGTTTCTTCATACCAATTAGACGAAAAAAATAGAGGATTTAGCTATTTAGGAGAAAACATTCTTGACATGAGAATGGATAAAACCCAAACCTTAAATGCACAGATGGTTGTAAATACATATAGTGAAAAAGATTTAGCAAATATTATATATGAATATGGAGAAGAAAAATTTTCAAGACAAATAGCAAAAAACATCTGTATAGAAAGAAAAACTAATCCTATTAATACAACAAAACAATTAGTAGAAATTATCGAAAAATCTATTCCAAAATCAAAACAAAAAGATGGACATCCAGCTAAAAGAACATTTCAAGCAATTAGAATAGAGGTAAATGATGAAATAAAACCATTATATCAAACAATAAAAAATAGTATAGAATGTCTAGAAAGTAAAGGAAGGCTATGTGTTATAACTTTCCATTCATTAGAAGATAGAGCGGTAAAAAGAGCCTTTATAGGCGCACAAGGAAAATGTACATGTCCAAGTGATTTACCATATTGCGTATGTGGAGCAAAATCACTAGGGAAAATTATAACTAAGAAACCAATAATAGCAAGTAAAGAAGAACAATTAGAAAATTCAAGAAGCAAAAGTGCTAAGCTAAGAATATTTGAAAAGTATTAGAAAGCGAGGTGAATAACTTATGGCAGGAACAAGATATCAGTATACAACAAGTCCTAGAAAACTAGAACCAGATGTACAAAGAAAAAAACATAAAAGACAACATAATTTAAAGGTCGTTGAAGATTTACCAAGACAAAAAGTAAAAGTTTCTAAGGAACAAAAAAGAAAACAAAAAAATCTAACATTAATTGTTATAGGGATTTTTATCTTGTTATTAACCATAAGTTATAGAAATTCACAGATAAATGAAAAATTTAATGAAGCTCAAAATTTAAAAAAAGAATTATCAGCATTACAAAAAGAAAATGAACAATTAGAAGTAAATATTGAAAATAGTCTAAATTTAAATAACATAGAAAAACAAGCAAAAGAAAAATTGGGAATGCAAAAATTAACTAATAAGCAGACAGTATATATTACATTACCTAAAAAAGATTATGTAGAACCAGCAACAGAAGAGGTTGTAAAAGAGAATGAACAAAATTGGTTTGAAAAATTAGTTGATAAAATATTTAATAGATAATTGCTAAAAATATAGAAGATATTTTGGCAATTATTTTTTTATATTGGTATAAATATAATACCTTCTAATAAAATTAATTAGGAGGATTTTTTATGATTGCAACAAAATTGTCTACAAAGAAAAAAATGAAACACACTTTATTTATAAGTTTTTTAGTAATATTATGTCTGGTTGCTAGATTAGGATATATCCAGATATTTCAAGGAAAAGAATTATCAAATTTAGCATATGAACAACAAACATTAGATAGAAGCATAAATCCTAAAAGAGGAACTATTTATGATAGTTCAGGTAAAAATATATTAGCAATCAGTAGTACAGTTGAGACTGTAACAGTCAATCCAGGAAATATAACACAAGAAAATAAAGAAAAAGTTGCTAAAAAAATGTCTGAAATTTTTGGATTAGATTATGATACTGTATTAAAAAAAGTCTCAAAAAAAAGTTCTATTGAAACTATTGTAAAAAAAGTAGATAAAGAAAAGACAGATCAATTACGTGTCTGGATGCAAGAAAATAATATTTCAGAAGGAATAAATATTGACGAAGATACCAAAAGATATTATCCATATAATACATTAGCATCACAAATTATAGGTTTTTGTGGAAGTGATAATCAAGGATTAGATGGAATTGAAGCAAAATATGAAGATGAATTAAAAGGAACAAAAGGAGCTATACAAAGGCATACAGATGCAAAAGGAGGAGAAATAGGAGAAGAAGGAGAAAATTATGTGCCAGCAGTTGATGGAAATGATTTAGTACTTACAATTGATTTAACTATACAATCAATTGCGGAGAAATATTTAGAAGAAGCATGTATTGATAATGAATGTACTGATGGGGGAAATATTGTTATAATGAACCCTCAAAATGGAGATATTTTGGCAATGGCAACATATCCATCATATAATCTAAATCAACCATATGAACCTTATACAGACGAATTAAAAGAAACTTGGGAAACTTTATCACAAGAAGAAAGAACCAAAAACTTGCAAGCTGTTTGGAGAAATAAAGCAATAGCAGATACATATGAACCAGGTTCAGTATTTAAACTAATTACGGCATCAGCTGCAATAGAAGAAGGAATAGTTACAGATATTGATAAAGAGGGACAATTTTCTTGTAATGGGGGAATAGAAGTTGCAGGCGTTAGAATTAAATGTTGGAGATATTATAGGCCACATGGACAAGAAAGTTTAAGACAAGGTTTAATGAATTCTTGTAATCCCGTATTTATAGGTTTAGGTCAACAATTAGGAGTTACTAAATATTATGAATATTTAGAAAAATTTAAATTGCTAGAAAAAACAGGGATTGATTTACCAGGAGAAGCAGGAAGTATATTTTTAGCAAAGGAAAAAGCGGGTCCAGTAGAACTTGCTACAATTAGTTTTGGACAGAGATTTGAAATAACTCCGATTCAACTTGTTACAGCAGTATCTTCAATTGCAAATGGAGGAACGAGTATATCACCAAGAATTGTAAAACAAATAATAAATAGTCAAATAAAAGAAATAACAGATATACCAGTAAAAACAAATGGAACAGTCATATCAAAAGAAACATCAGAAAAAGTATTAAGTATGATGGAAAGTGTAGTGTCAGAAGGAACTGGAAAAAATGCAAAAGTTGCAGGATATAGAATTGGAGGAAAAACAGGAACATCAGAAGATGGCGTTAATACTAATAAATATGTAACATCTTTTTGTGGAGTAGCACCTATTGATAATCCACAGGCAGTTGTTTTAGTTACTTTATATAATCCGACAGGAGAGGGAGGACACCAAGGAGGAGGCGTTGCAGCACCAGTAGGGGGGCAGATTTTTAGTGAAATATTACCATATCTAGAAGTGAGTCAAGGAAATCAAGATGAAATTGAAGTAGTAGAAGAAGTTGAAACTCCTGATTTAATAGGAAAGAGTATAAGTCAAGCAGAAAAAATAGTAAAAGAAAGTGGACTAGAACTTGTCATACAAAACGAAACAGAGGAAATGGATAAAGAAAACATTACTATAAAAACTCAAATTCCACAAGCTGGAATTACAATTAATAAAGGGAATAAGGTATATATTGAATATGAATAAATGAAAATAAAAGTTATGTTATATAATTGTATAGCATAACTTTTTATGATATTATATAAAAAGGTAGGGAATAATAATGAAATTAAAAGAACAAATAGAAAAATATATACCATATAATGAACAAGAAAGAAGTGATAAAGAATTAATACTTGAATATATTGATACATTTAAAGACGTATTAACAAGAAAAAATAAAATGTGTCATTTTACAGCATCCAATTGGATAGTAAATAAAGAAAGAACAAAAGTATTAATGATTTATCATAATATATATAAATCTTGGTGTTGGACAGGTGGACATGCTGATGGAGATAGTAATTTATCACATGTTGCGATAAAAGAAGCACATGAAGAAACAGGATTAAATAATATAAAATTGTTAGGTGATGGAATATTTGGAATTCAAATAATAACAGTAGAAAGTCATATAAAAAATAGAAACTTTATATCTTCACATCTGCATTTGGATTGTTGCTATTTATTAGAAGCTGATGAAAAAGAAACTTTAAAAATAAAAAAAGATGAGAATAGTGATATTAGATGGATAGATATAAATAAGGTTATGGAAATTACAAATGAAAATAAAATGAAACCAATATATAATAAATTAAACGAAAAATTATTTAAAGAAAAGTTTTAGGAGATAATATATGAAAGAAGAAATTGTTATAGCTTCAAATAATGAAGGAAAAATAAAAGAAGTACAAGAAATTTTAAATGAATATATAATAATATCAATGAAAGAAATAGGAATTGAAATAAATGTTAAAGAAGATCAAAATACTTTTGAAAAAAATGCTATAAAAAAAGCGGAAATAATATCACAAAAATTAAAAGGAAAAAAATGTTTAGCAGATGATTCTGGGATAGAAATAGAATATTTAAATGGATTTCCAGGAGTATATACAAAAAGATGGCACGAGGGAACAGATAGAGAAAGAAATATGGCCATTTTGGATAAATTAAAAAATGTACCAAAAGAAAAAAGGAAAATAAGGTTTGTAACAGCAATAGCCATCTCAGATGGTAATAATACAATTTCTGCACAAGGAAGTATTAATGGCTATGTAGCAAAAAATATAAGAGGAGAAAATGGTTTTGGATTTGATGAAATATTCGAATTAGAAAACGGAAAAACGTTGGCAGAATTAACAAAAGAAGAAAAAAACAAAATAAGTGCTAGAAAAATTGCTTTAGAAAATTTGAAAAACAAATTGAGAATATCTTGACAAGATGTTCTTTTTTTTGATAAAAATAAAAGAAAATAGAGAAAGGAAGAAAAATATGAAACATTTAATTGATATCAAAAATTTATCAGTACAAGAAATTAACGAATTAATAAAAGTAGCTAATGATATTATCCAAAACAAAGAGAAATATTCTCATAAATGTAATGGAAAAAAATTAGCTACTTTATTTTTTGAACCAAGTACAAGAACAAGACTTAGTTTTGAAGCAGCAATGATGGAATTAGGAGGAAATGTATTAGGATTTTCATCAGCAGACACAAGTTCAGCATCAAAAGGAGAAAGTGTATCAGATACAATTAGAGTAATTGGATGCTATGCAGATATAATTGCAATGAGACATCCAAAAGAAGGAGCACCATTAGTTGCATCATTGAAATCAATAGTACCAGTAATAAATGCAGGAGATGGAGGACATAACCATCCAACACAAACTTTAACAGACTTATTAACCATACAAAGAGAAAAAGGAAGACTTGAAAATCTAACAATCGGATTATGTGGAGATTTGAAATTTGGAAGAACAGTACATTCATTAATTACAGCAATGTCAAGATATAAAAACATAAAATTTGTTCTGATATCGCCAAATGAACTAAAAATACCAGAATATTTGAAAAAAGAAGTATTAGAGAAAAACAATTTAGAATGGATTGAAACAAGTGATATAGAGAAATATATAGATAAATTAGATATCTTATACATGACAAGAGTTCAAAAAGAAAGATTTTTCAATGAAGAAGATTACATAAGACTAAAAGATTATTACATTTTAAATAAAGAAAAATTGGAAAAAGCCAAAAAAGATTTATGTATTATGCACCCATTACCAAGAGTAAATGAAATATCCGTAGATGTAGATGATGATCCAAGAGCAGCATATTTTAGACAAGCAGAAAATGGAAAATATATCAGAATGGCATTGATTTTAAAATTATTGGAAATAGATTAATGGAGGAATAAATATGAATATAGATAGTATAAAAAATGGTATTGTTATTGACCATATAAAAGCGAAAAAAGGAATGGATATATATGAAGCTTTAAATCTAAATGAATTAGATTGTTCAGTTGCTGTTATTACAAATGCTAAAAGTAAAAAAATGGGAAGAAAAGATATTATAAAAATAGATAAAGATTTTGAAGTTAATATAGACATGATAGGATTTTTAGATCAAAATATAACCATAAACATTGTAAAAGACAATAAGATAATAAAAAAATTTCATGCAAATTTACCTGAGAAAATTGTAAATATTGCTAAATGCCAAAATCCAAGATGTATAACTTCACAAGAAAAGGAATTAGATCAAATATTTATATTGACAAATAAAGAAAAACAAACATATCGTTGTAAGTACTGTGAAATGAGCTTGAAATAAATATTTCAATAATAAAATATAATTTATAAAAGAATAAAAATTAAATCTCTTAATATTATATAATAGAAGTAATTATATTGATATCAAGGGATTTTTTTTGAAAAATACTATACAAAAATGGGATTTAGTTATATAATGTAGAAAATCAAATTTTGTGCATAAAATAAATGTAGAAAATTGAAGGGAATGATAAAAAAATGGAGTTAAAAGAAATTTTACTAGGGTTAGAAGGATTAAAAGTGAAAGGTACACTTGATCTAGAAATAAAAGGAATAGAAAATAATTCAAATAATGTAAAAGATGGATATTTATTTATCGCAATAAAGGGATTTTCAACAGATGGACATCAATATGTGGAAAATGCAATTGAAAATGGTGCAGTAGCAGTAATGGTAGAAGAAGGGTGCAATTTAAAGGAATTAAAAATTCCAGAAAATATTACTGTGATAATGAGCCATAATACAAGAAGAGCATTAGCAATTACAGCAAGTAATTTCTACGGAAATCCATCAAAAAGATTCAAATTAATAGGAGTAACAGGAACAAAAGGCAAAACTACAACAACATTTATGATAAAAGAAATTTTAGAAAAAGCAGGAAAAAAAGTAGGATTAATTGGAACAATTGCTACATATATTAATGGTAAGAAAATTAAAGATAGTGATAGAACAACACCAGAGGGATTAGAATTACAACAAACTTTTGCACAAATGGTAAAAGAAGGAGTAGAAGTAGCTGTAATGGAAGTTTCTTCACAAAGCTTAAAGTTACATAGAGTAGATGGATGTGAGTTTGACATAGTATTATTCACTAATTTTTCGGAAGACCATATTAGCAAAAATGAACATCCAGATATGCAAGATTATTTCCAATCAAAACTAAAACTATTTAATATGTGTAAGGTAGGAATTGTAAATACAGATGATTTACATGGAGCAAAAATACCAGGAATGTTCCCAGATAATGATATAACTACATATGGAATTGATAATTATGCTAAATTACTTGCAAAAGACATTACAATAACTAATTCATATGTTGATTTTAAAGTTAAAATAACAGATAAAAATGAAAGAGTAAAAACTGGAATACCAGGTAGATTTAGTGTATATAATTCACTTGCAGCTATTTGTGTTGCACAAAAATTTGGAATTTCTCCTGAAATCATAAAAGAAGCTTTATTAGAAGTTAGAGTTCCAGGAAGATCTGAATTAGTAGATAATAAATTAGAAATACCAATCATGATAGATTATGCACATTCACCAGAAAGCCTACAAAATATATTACAAGCAGTAAAAAGTTATACAAGAGGAAAAGTAATTTCAGTATTTGGGTGTGGTGGAGATAGAGACAGCAGTAAAAGACCAATAATGGGAGAAATATCTGGAAGAGTAGCTGATTTTACATTCATAACTTCTGATAATCCAAGAACAGAAGATCCTGAAAAAATAGTTGAACAGATAGAAGAAGGAATGAAAAAAACAAAAGGAAAATATAAAGTAGTTGTAGATAGAACAGAGGCTATTAAAGAAGCAATAAAAATGGCAACCAAAAGAGATATAATAGTTTTAGCAGGAAAAGGCCATGAACCTTATCAAGAAATAAATGGAGTTAAACATCCTTTTGATGAAAGAGTTATAGTCAAAGACTTAATAGAAGAAATTGAACAAGAAAAAGAAAATAAAAAGAAATAAAAACGGAAGATTAGAATTAATAAGAAAGGTTTGATAAAATGAAGGTAGAAACAAGCTTGTTAGTAATAGCGTTTATCATAACAATTATATTAGGTTTTATTATCATACCAATACTAAAAAGATTGAAAGTTGGTCAAATTGAAAGAGATGATGGACCAAAATCACATTTAAAAAAACAAGGAACACCTACAATGGGTGGAATTATAATGATTATAACAATGATTATAGTTGTGACTGGTACATATATTTATTTTACGGCAAAGGGGCAAAACAATATAGCAAATAATATATTACCATTGCTTTTAGTAAGTATAGGTTTTGGTTTAATTGGATTTATTGATGATTTTAAAAAATTAGTATTAAAAAACACAAAAGGATTAAAGCCAAGTTATAAAATGTTAGGATTATTAATTATTTCAGTTGCTTATGTAGTTTACTTAGTCTATGCTTTAAATATTGGAACAGATACATATATTCCGATAATAAAGCAATACATATCATTACCAGTATATATATATATACCTTTTGCAATAATAGTTATTTTAGCTACAACAAATGCAATAAACTTAACAGATGGAATAGATGGGTTATCATCTAGTGTATCAGCAATCATAATTACATGCCTAACTGTTATAGGAATATTATTTGGATCAAGAGAACTAGGAGTATTTGGAAGCATAGTTATAGGAACAATATTAGGTTTTTTAATGTTCAATTTACATCCAGCAAAAGTTTTTATGGGAGATACAGGATCATTATTATTAGGTGGTGTAATTTCTGCAATGGCATTATATATAAAAATGCCATTACTATTAATAATTATTGCATTAGTACCTGTACTAGAAACTCTATCTGTTATTATACAAGTAACATATTTTAAGAAAACAGGAAATAGAGTATTTAAAATGGCACCATTGCACCATCATTATGAATTGTCTGGATGGAAAGAAAGTAAAGTAGTAATTGTGTTTAGTGCTATTACATTAGTATTATGCATTATAGGATTAAATATTGTAATATAATTTATAAAATGAAATATAAATTAATATAGTACAAAAGTTTTTACAGAAGAAAGAAGAAAGGAAGAAAAAATGGCTGTAAAAAAAAGAAAAAAAGAAAAAAGCTTTTCTAGTTTTTTAAATAATCCAATAGATTTTACATTACTAATTACTATATTACTTCTATTGTGTATAGGATTAGTAATGGTTTTATCTGCAAGTTCACCATCAGCCTTAGCAGAAAGTGGTAATAGCTATTCATATTTTTCAAAACAGTTAATATTTGCAATTCTAGGAATTATTGCAATGCTATTTATATCAAAAATAGATTATAGATTTTATCAAAAATTTTACAAACATGCATGGTGGATAGCTCTTATTTTATTAGCATTAGTTTTAATTGTAGGAAGAACTGTAAATGGAGCAAAAAGGTGGATATATGTAACAGAGACATTATCTGTGCAGCCATCTGAAATTGTAAAATTATTAATGATAATATTTTATGCAGGAATATTAATGAAAAATAGAGACGAATTATCTAAATATGGAAAAGGCTTTTTAAAACATATATGTCTTTTAGCACCAATTATTGTTTTATTACTACTAGAACCACATTTTAGTGCATCAGTAGTTATAATAGGAATATGTAGTGTTATGATGATAATGGCAGGATGTAAATTTTGGCATTTCTTAGCAACAGGGGTTGTTGGAGGAATACCAGCATTAATATTTTTAATTATAAAAGAACCATATAGATTACAAAGAGTAATAACTTTCTTAGATCCATGGAAAGATGCAACAGGAGATGGATGGCAAGTTATACAAAGTTTATATGCAATAGGATCAGGAGGATTATTTGGAGTAGGGCTTCGGAGAAAGTAAACAAAAATTTTTGTATATTCCAGAACCACATAATGACTTTATATTTTCAATATTAGGTGAAGAACTAGGATTTATAGGATGTGCAATAGTTCTAATACTATTTGCAATATTTATTTGGAGAGGAGTATTAATTGCAATGAGAGCACCAGATATGTTTGGAAGCTTAGTTGCAATAGGAATAACAGCATTAGTAGGAATACAAGTAATAATAAATGTAGCAGTTGTAACATCATCTATGCCAGCAACTGGTATGCCATTACCATTTTTTAGTTACCGGAGGAAGTGCTTTATTTATTTTACTATGTGAAATGGGAATATTATTAAATATATCAAGAGCAGGGATTAAAGGACGGAACTTAAAATCCCTTTTTACAAGAAAAGAAGATGATTTATTCAAGAATCTTCGTTTGGAGGTAAAAATGAAAGCTATAATTGCAGCAGCAGGAACAGCAGGTCATATTAATCCAGGACTTGCAATTGCAAATGAGATAAAAAAACAAGAAAAAGATTCAAAAATTATATTTATAGGAACAACAAGAGGATTAGAAAATGATTTAGTTCCAAGAGCGGGATATGAATTAAAAACAATTGATGCATATGGTTTAAGTAAAAAGATTTCAATTGAAAATTTGAAAAAAATGTATAAAACTTTCAAAGGATTGGGAGAAGCTAAAAAAATAATACAAGAATTTAAACCAGATATAGTAATTGGAACAGGAGGATATATATGTGGAGCAACGATTACTGCTGCACATAAGTTAAAGATACCAACAATTATGCATGAAAGCAATGCTTTTCCTGGAAAAGCAGTAAAAATGCTAGCTAAAAATACAGATACAATATTAGTATCATTTAAAGATGCAATTCCAAGAATAAAAAATGCTAAAAAGATAGTATATACAGGTACACCTGTAAAAATAAGGAAAATAGATTACTCAAATGAACAAAAAGAAAAAATGCTAAAAGAATATGGATTTAGTATAGAAAAGCCAACTGTATTGATTTTTGGTGGAAGTCAAGGAGCTAAAAAAATTAATGATTCTATTATAGAAATAATAAAAGAAAGTTTAAACAAGAATTATCAAACTATCTGGGCAACAGGACCAAAACAATATGATCTAATTAAAGAGGAATTAGAAAACATTAATAAAAATATTAATAAAATTGAAAATATGAAAATAGTTCCATATATATATAATATGGAAGAAATAATGAATATAGTAGATTTAATAGTTGCAAGAAGTGGTGCAATGACCGTAACAGAAATTGCAAATTTAGGGAAGCCATCAATTTTAATACCTTTACCTAATGTTAGCCACAATCATCAATTATATAATGCAAAGGTTTTGGAAAATATAGGAGCAGCTAATATTTTACTAAATGATAACTTAGCAGGAAAAGAATTAAATAATGAAATAGAAAAAGTCGTATTAGACAAAGAAAAAATAAAAAATATGGGCAAAAAGGCTTTATTAGTTGCTACATCAAATGTAGAAGAAAAAATTTATAATGAAATAAAAAGATTGGTGAAATAAAATGTTTAAAAATATACAATTTAAAATTATATTAATTTTCTTTTTAATAGGTATTATAATAATAAGTGGATTAGGAATTTCTTTTCTAAATTCAATTCAATTATTGAATTTAAAAGTAGAAAATGGACAAGTTTCAAGTGTACAAGTTGAAGAAATTCTAAACATAATACAACAAAGAACATCAATAACCTTAATAGTAGCAGGAATAATTTTTGCGATTATTGGAATTATAGCAGCAATTGCATTATCAAAGTTTGTTATATATCCAATAAATAAATTAATAAAAAGTGCAGAAAAAATCACAGAAGAAGATAATACCAACAAAAAGAAAATTAGAAAAAAGAGAAATCATGATATGGGAGACCTAGAAAATATTTTTGGAGTAATGACAACTGAATTAAAAGACAAATTAAGTGAAGTATCAACCCAAAAAAATCAGATAGAAACAATATTATTACATATGACAGATGGAATTATAGCATTTAATATGAAAGGTGAAATAATATTAATAAACCCAGCAGCAAAGAAATTTTTAAGTATTAGACCAGAAGATAATACATTTGATGATATTTTTAAAAAATTTAAATTAGACATAAATATGGAGAAAATAATTTATTTAGAGAATTGGACATCAACGGAGCAAAGGATACAGGTTGAAGACAAATTTATGAATGTTTTTTTTGCACCATTTAAAAATGAATCTGATAGACCAGATGGAGTAATTGCAGTAATTCAAGATATAACTGAACATGTAAAACTAGATACAATGCAAAAAGAATTTGTTGCAGATGTATCACACGAATTAAAAACTCCGATAACTTCAATAATGGGATATGCAGATACTTTATTAGAAGGAGAATATGATAAAGAAACTCAAAACAAATTTCTAAATGTTATTGCAACAGAAGCAAGAAGAATGGCAAAATTAGTTACAGATTTATTAACTTTATCTAGATATGATAATAACAAATCAAGAACTCAAAAAGAGTCTTTTGATTTAGGTGAATTAGTAAAAAAATGTCAAGATAAATTAGCAATTGAAATAAAAAAGAAAAATCATACTGTTAATTGTTTTGTAACAGCAGATGTACCACCAGTATATGCAGATAAATATGATATAGAAAGAGTAGTATTAAATATATTATCAAATAGTATAAAATATACAAAAGAAGGTGGAGAAATAAAAATATATGTTGGATTTGTATACAATGATGCATATATTAAAATTTTTGATAATGGAATAGGAATACCAGAAGAAGATTTATCAAGAATATTTGAAAGATTTTATCGTGTAGACAAAGCACGTACAAGAGAAATGGGAGGAACAGGATTAGGTCTTTCAATAGCAAAAGAAATTTTAGATAAAAATGGTGGAAGTATAGATATAAAAAGTGTAGTTGGACAAGGTACAGAAGTTGTTGTAAGAATCCCAACAAAACAATAAAAAACATCAATTTAGATTGATTAGTCAATAAAAATGGTGTATAATATTTAAGTAAAACTAGCATAAGGGAGAGGTAAAATTGAAAGAAAAAACAAAAGAAATATTAGAATGGGTATATTGTATAGTAATAGCATTAGTATTAGCAATGCTATTTAGATATTTTATAGGAACACCAACAATAGTAAAACAAGAGTCAATGTACCCAACATTAGTACAAGATGAAAGATTATGGCTTAATAGATGGGGAAGAACAACAAAGACATTACCTAAAAGAGGAGAAATAATAACATTTGAAGAACCTGCAAAAATAACATATACTGAATCAGAAATAGATGAAAACAATCCAGTAGCCAAATATGATGAGAAAACAGGATTTAGATGGTTTGTAAATAATTTTCTAGAAATAGGAAAAAGAAGTTATATAAAAAGAGTAATTGCATTGCCAGGTGAACATGTACAAATTAGAAATGGAAAAGTATATATAAATGATGAAGAACTAGAAGAACCGTATCTGCAAGATGGAATAGTTACAGATGTCATAGGAGCAGGATATAATGATTTCATTGTACCTGAAAACTGTGTATTTGCAATGGGAGATAATAGAAATCATAGTACAGATTGTAGATCTTTTGGATGTATTCCATTAGAAAAAATAGAAAGTACAGTAGCAATTAGAATATGGCCTTTAAATAAATGGGGAAAAGTAGAGTAGTAATATTTAATAGATTAAATTAATGGAGTTAAGAATAGAAATGTTTGAATCAATTTTAGGAAATGAAGACATTAAACAAATATTAAAAAAAACAATAGAAAATAATACTACATTACATAGTTATATGTTTGTGCGGGACACAAGGTATAGGAAAAAGGATGCTGGGTATAGAATTTTCTAAAAGAATCTTATGTTTAAAAGATGGATTAAACGATAATTGCAATTGTAAGTCTTGTATAGAGTTTGAAACAAACAATAACCCAGATTTTTCAATAATTAACCCAGATGGAAATAGCATAAAAATAGAACAAATTAGAGAATTACAGAAAAAAATACAAGAAAAGCCAATCATTTCAAATAAAAAGGTTTATATAATTGATGATGCAGATTTAATGACAAAAGAAGCACAAAATTGTTTATTAAAAACATTAGAGGAACCACCAGAATATGTAACAATAATTTTAATAGGTTCTAATGAAAACTCATTTTTAACAACAATGAAATCTCGTTGTATGATATTTTATTTTAAACCATTATCAAAAGAAATGATAAAAACTTTTCTAGAAGATAAATTAAATATTAAAGATATAGATGAAGAATTACTAGAAATATTTAATGGAAGCATAGGAAAAGCAATAGATTTAAAAGATAAAAAAGAAGATTACGAAAAAGTAATTAATTTTATAAAAAATTTAGAAAAAAAAGACATCATAGATTTATACAAATTAGCAGAACCGATATATAAGCTAAAAGAAGAAATTTTTGACATATTAGATTATATAAATATATTATTATTAAAAAAAGCCAAAGAAGAGAGCATATATGCAAATTGCATAGAAATAGTAGAAGATACAAGAAGAAGAATAAAACAAAATGGAAATTATGATATGAGCATTGATAATATGATATTTAATATGTGGGAGGAAGTAAATTGAAAAATATTATAGGAGTAAGATTTAAAAAGTTAGGAAAAATTTACTTTTTTAATCCTAAAAATTTAAAAGTAAAAAAAGGAAATAAAGTAATAGTAGAAACAGCACAAGGTGATGAATATGGTGAAGTTGTTATACCTAACAGATATGTCGAAGATGAAAAAATAATTGCTCCACTAAAAAAAGTAATACGTATAGCAAATTATAAAGATCATAAGCAATATGAAGAATGTAGAAAAAAAGAAAAAGAAGCATTTAATGTATGTGTAAAAAAAATAAAAGAGCATAACTTGGATATGACATTAACAGATGTTGAATATAAATTTGATAATAGCAAAATATTATTTTATTTTACAGCAGATGGAAGAATAGATTTTAGAGAATTAGTAAAAGACTTAGCAGCTATATATAAGACCAGAATAGAACTAAGACAAATTGGAGTTAGAGATGAAGTAAAGAGAATTGGAGGAAATGGAGTTTGTGGTAGAGAACTTTGTTGTTGTACATTTTTAAGCGATTTTGAAACTGTATCAATAAAAATGGCAAAAGAACAAAATTTATCACTAAATCCATCAAAAATATCTGGAAATTGTGGAAGATTAATGTGTTGCTTAAAATATGAAAATGAAGTATATGAAGAAAAAGCAAAAAAACTTCCAAAAGTTGGAGCAATAGTAAAAACAGAAGATGGAGTAGGAGAAGTTGATTCAATAGAAACATTAAAAGAACAATTAAGAGTAAAATTTAAAGATGGGGAAGTTAATACATATAAAAAATATGATGCAAAAGATATAATATTAATAAAAGATGGAGAGGAAAAGACAGAAGAAGTAGATGATCCAGAACTAGAAGAACTAGAAAAAGAGGATTAAGGGATGAACCATACCCCTTAAAGTAGACACAAAATAAAAAAGAGTGTTTTTAAATACTTTATTAAAAATATTTAAACACACTCTTTATCTATTTATTATATTCCTATTCTTCAACAGGTGCTTCAACTGGGCAAACTCCTGCACATGTACCACATGATATACAAGCTGATTGATCTATTACAAATTTATCATCACCTTGTGATATACAACCTACTGGACATTCTGCTGCACAAGCTCCACAAGATATACATTTATCTGTTATTTTATATGCCATATTTATCACCTCCAAAAATTGTTTTTAATAATTCTATGTTTTTATATTAATAAAAAACTAATTATTGATTTCTATTTGTAATTTCTTCTAAATCTAATAACTCTTGCCATCTTTCATCTACTAGTTTTTGGAATTCTTCTATCATCCATTCATTTCCTGGTTTAAACATATGTCTAAATCTTTTTTGAGGTTTTAAGAATTCTTCTACTGGTAATTTCTTAGCTGGTTTATATGTTATCTTATATTCTCCATCTACTACTTCATATAGTGGCCAATAACATGTTTCTACTGCTAATTTATTTATTTGCATTAACATATCTGTTGGATATCCCCAACCTCTTGGACAAGGTGCTAATACATTTAGGAATGCAGGTCCTTCTGTATATATAGCTTTTTCTGCTTTTTCATACAAATCTTTGAAATTCATATATCCTATTGTTTGTGCAACATATGGAATATGATGACCTACCATAATTTTTGCTAAGTCTTTTCTTGGTTGAGCTTTTCCAGGTATTACTTTTCCAGCTGGTGATGTTGTTGTATCTGCAAATTTTGGTGTTGCTGATGAACGTTGTATACCAGTATTCATATATGCGCCATTGTCATAACATACATATGTTATATCATGTCTACGTTCCATTGCTCCTGATAAACTTTGTAAACCTATATCATAAGTTCCACCATCTCCACCAAATGCTATAAATTTTGTTTCACCATCTTGTGGTAATTTTCCTTGTTTTTTCATAGAATGGTAAGCAGCTTCTACACCTGATATTGTTGCACCAGCACATTCAAATGCTGTATGTATAAAAGAATCAGTCCAAGCTGTATATGGATAGATAAATGTTGAAACTTCCATACAGCCAGTAGCTCCTGCAACAACGGCATGATCTTCTGGTTTTAAAGCTCTCATTATCATTCTTGCTGCTGGTGGAGCTCCACATCCAGCACACATTCTATGTCCACTTGTAAATCTTGAAGGTTTATTTGCTACTACTTCTTTCAAATTATATGCCATATTATTTTGCCTCCCTTCTTAATCCAAAGTAACGATATGGATTATCTATATTTCCAGTTTTAACAATTTCTAATAAATCATTATAAACTTGTTCGATTTCATCTGCTTTTGTGTCTCTACCACCAATACCATAAACATAGTTTACAGCTGGTACGTGAATATTATTTACATACATAGCAGATAGTACATCTTCATATAAAGCACCGCCTGCTGCATTTAATGAAGAAGCTTTATCTAAAATTGCCATTGCTTTTAGATGAGATAATGCTTTTGCAACTTCATCTACTGGGAATGGTCTAAATACTCTTAGTTTTAATAGACCAGCTTTAATTCCTTTTTCTCTCAAATTATCAACAACAAATTTTGTTGTTCCAGCAGTTGAGTTCATACAAACAATTGCAACTTCTGCATCATCTAATTTATATTCTTCGAAAAATCCATATTTTCTACCTGTCATTTTTTCAAAATCTTCTGCAACTTCTAGAATAACTTTTTTTGCATTTATCATTGCTTCTGCTTGCTGAGCTTTATGTTCAAATAAATAACTTTGAACATCTAATGGACCAACTGCTATTGGTTCTTCTTTATTTAATAAATAGTGTTCTGGATGATATTCCCCAACAAATTCCTTTACTTTATCATCTTCAACTAATTCTATATTTTCAATAGAATGTGATGTAATAAAACCATCTTGGCAAATCATTAATGGTAGTCTAACATCTTTATGCTCTGCAATTCTATGAGCCATTAAAGTATTATCATATGCTTCTTGGTTATTTTCAGAAAATAGCATAATCCAACCACTATCACGAACTCCCATTGCATCTGAATGATCATTATGGATATTTAAAGGTCCAGACACAGCTCTGTTTACTAGTGATAAAACAATAGGAAGCCTTAAACTAGAAGCTATATAAATCATCTCCCACATTAATGATAATCCATTTGCTGATGTAGCAGTCATTGCTCTTGCTCCTGCTGCTTCTGCACCAATACAAGCTGACATTGCACTATGTTCACTTTCAACTGCAACGAAATCTGAATCTACACTACCATTTGCAACAAATGTTGAAAAGTATTGAGGAATTTCTGTTGAAGGAGTAATAGGGTATGCAGCAACAACATCAGGATTAATTTGTCTCATAGCTGTTGCAGCAGCTTCATTACCACTTAATCTTTCTCTTATTCCCATATTATTCATCCTCCTTTCTCATTTCAATTGCACCAAATGGACATGTTTTTGCACATACTCCACAACCTTTGCAATAATCATAGTTAAAATCTTCTCTTTGTAAAGTTTCTTTATTAACTGGAATTGCGTCATCTGGACAAACAGGGAAGCATAATCCACATTGCTTACATTTTTCGCTTAAAAAAATAGGTTTAACACTTCTCCAATCACCAGTTTTAAATTCTCTGGCATTTCCAGCAGTATAAATATCACCACCAGGAGTCATCTTCTCCATTGGTGTATTACCATTTATCTCTGTCATATTTTCTTAACCTCCTTTAAAGCCATTTCTAATGCTTTCATATTACCATCAATTACTTCTGGCTTTTTAGCAAATTTATGTTTAAAAGAACCTTTCATATCTTCAAGAAGTTCTTCATCTGTCATAATCTTACTTACTTTTATAATAGCTGCAAGCATAGGAGTATTTGGGAAATATTTGCCTAAAGCTTCTTCTGAAATTTTTCTTGCATCTATTGTATAGATATCTCCTTTATATCCTTTCAAAGCTTTTCTTAAATAATCTTCTGATTTAGTAGTATTGATTACAATTGCTCCTGTTTCTTTAAGACCAGCAGTTACATC
The DNA here is from genome assembly GCA_944388765.1 of uncultured Clostridia bacterium. Taxonomy (GTDB): domain Bacteria; phylum Bacillota; class Clostridia; order TANB77; family CAG-508; genus CAG-269. The sequence continues at coordinate 26,611 of CALXKA010000007.1, read as the reverse complement.
AACTGATTCTAAAAGAGTATCATCAACAACTACAACATAATCTGGATAATAGATATTGCTATGAATTCTAATAGGTGTATCGCTAATTCTGTTGTATGCTGTTAAAGGAGCTCCCATTCTTTCAGGACCATATTCTGGGAAACCTTGAATATATTTTCCTGTGTTAAATGCGGCATCTGCTAGTAACAATGATGCTGTTTTTGCACCTTGACCACCTCTACCATGCCATCTAATTTCTATCATGTTGTCCATTATATTTGCCTCCTTTAATTAATTTTTAAAATAGAAAAATGCTTCTATTTCATGGGTCTAGTATATGACTATTTTCTTTTGTTGTCAAGAGAAATTTGTTATACGAAGAGGTCAAAAATATAATTATAAAATATTGTAAAAAAATCTGTTTTATGATATAAAAAATATAATAATTTGTATAATGTAAAAATAAGAAAGATGAAAAAAAGTGTTAGTTATAGGAATAATAATATTAGTATTTATAATTATAATATTAGCAATAAATTTTTATATAATAGATTCAACAAAAAATCAGATAAAAACTGCAAATCAGATAACAAATAATGATATTGATTGTATATTAATACTTGGTGCTGGAATATGGGGAAATAGACCAAGTTATATGCTAGAAGATAGACTTTTAGAAGGAGTTAATTTATATAACAAAAAAATAGCACCAAAAATTATTGTTAGTGGAGATCATGCAAGACAAGAATATAATGAAGTACAAGTGATGAAAGATTTTTTAATAAAAAAAGGAATACCAAGTAAAGATATTTTTATGGATCATGCAGGATTTTCATCATATGATAGCATATATAGAGCAAGAGATATTTTTAAAGTAAAGAAATTAGTAATTATAACACAAAAATACCATTTATATCGATCTTTATACATAGCTAAAAAGCTAAATTTAAAAGTATATGGAGTTAAATCAGACAAAAGAAAATATAGAAAACAAATATATAGAGAACTAAGAGAAATAGTAGCAAGAAACAAAGATTTTTTAAAATGTATGTTAAAACCAAAACCACAATTCTTAGGAAAAGAAATACCAATTACAGGTAATGGGGATATAACAAATGATTAAAAATGAAAGGGTGTTACAGATGAACGAAGAATTAAAAAAAGAAAAAATTGAAATAACAGAAAAAAAGAAAGATGGATCAGTATATAGGAAAGTAGAAAACACAAAACACAAGACAGGAATTACATTAAAAAAATTTATATTTCTAGTATTTGCTTTTATTTTGATAATTGGTCTAATAATTGGCTTCAGATGGAGAATCCTATATAACATTCAAGAAAATTATGATAAAATAAGTCTAAAAGATAATTGGCATTATTATTCTGATTCTGATTCAACAATAATGAATGTATATAGAAAAGGTACAGTATGGAAAATGAATACCAAACAAAAAAATGGAGAAGGAAATTTAACATTTTGGAGAGATACAAGTACAAAAGAAGCATATGTTTTTTATGAAAATCCAATAAAAAAATATACAATAGATAAAGGTGGAATGATTTCAGATTTACAAACCACGAGTTTAGATACAAATGATGAAAAGATAAGATTATTTATGGCAGCTGAACCAATGATTTGGATTGGAACAAGCAAATATGATGGAATAGATTGTTATACAATAAAAAGTGAAGGTCATGAAGAATACATTGATAAAGAAACAGGATTATTATTAGCAATTTTTCAAAATAACAAACAAATTAGAAGTATAGAATATGATTTTGGAGAAGTAACAGAAGAAGATGTTGCAAAACCAGATTTATCACAATATGAATATATGGAATAGATATAAGTCAGTAGCTAAAACTACTGATTTTTATTATATAAAAATAATTACCCCTATATTGACAAATACCTGTATAGGGTATATTATATCTGTGGTGATGAAAATGGAAAAAAAGATGACTAAAAGAGATGAAAATGCTAAAAAAATGTTAACTAATCGACTGAACAGAATTGAGGGGCAAATTAGAGGAATTAAAAAAATGATAGAAGAAGACAGATATTGTAATGATATATTAATTCAATTACTAGCAGTAGAAAATTCTGTTAAAAGTTTATCAAATCAACTTTTAGAAACTCATTTATATACTTGTATTTCAAATGATATAGAAAAGGGAAATATAGATGTGATAGATGAGTTAATAAGTTTATTTAAAAGATTTAATAAATAAAATATAAAAGGAGAGGAGAGATGGAAAAAAATTTAGAATTTATTAAACAAAACTTAATTGCACATAGAGGCATGCATAATATAGAAAAAGGAATACCAGAAAATTCAATAGAAGCTTTTAAAGAAGCTATAAATAATAAGTATATAATAGAATTAGATGTACATATATTAAAGGATAATTCTATTATAGTATTTCATGATGACAATCTAAAAAGAATGACTGGTTTAGATAAAGAAATTAAAAGAACTACATATGAGGAGATTAAAAAATTAAAATTACAAAATACTAATAGTTATATTCCATTACTTGAAGAGGTTTTGGAACTAATTAACAAGCAAGTTCCAATTATTATAGAACTAAAATCTGATGTGAAATGTGGAAGACTTGAAAAAGAAATAATAAAAAAATTAAAGAACTATAAAGGAAAATATGTAGTAAAAAGTTTTAATCCAATTTCTGTGTATTGGTTAAAAAGACATAATCCAGAGATAATTAGAGGACAATTAGTATCAAATTACAAAAATGAAAATCTAAATAGTATAAAAAAATTCATATTAAAAAATATGTTATTTAATTGTATAACAAAGCCAGATTTTCTATCATGTGAAATAGATTTTTTACAAAATAAAAAAGTAAAGAGATTTAGAAAAAGTAAGAGAATTGTATTAGGTTGGACAATAAGAAATAAACAAGATTTTATGAAAGCAAAGAAATATTGTGATAATTATATATGTGAAAATCTAGATAATATAAAATATTATAAAATTAGTGAAGATAACGATAATTAGATTAAAGATGAAAGGAGAAAAATTTTATGAAAGAAATAGTTTTAAAAGTAGAAGGTATGATGTGTGAAGGATGTGAAAATAGAATAAAAAATGCAGTAGGATCAATAGATGGAGTAGTAGATGTATCTGCAAAACATGATACAGGTATAGTCAAAGTAATTGCAAAGGAAAATGTTACAGAAGACTTGATAAAAGAAAGAATTGAAGATATTGGATTTTCAGTAAAAGATTAGAAAGGAATATTTATAATTATGAAAAAGATTGTTTTAAATATTGAAGGAATGACATGTAGTGCTTGCTCAAATGGACTTGAAAAATATTTAAATAAACAAAAGGGAGTAAAAAAAGCAGAAGTAAATTTAGTCATGGCAACAGCTTTGATTGAATATGAAGATAATTTAAAAATAGAAGATCTAAATAGAATGGTTCAAGAAGCTGGATTTAAAAGTTTAGGTGAAAAAAATGATAAAAAAGAAAACAAAAATGAATTGATAAAGGTCATAATTTTTTCAATATTAGGAATTATATTGATGTATATATCAATGGGAGCTATGATAAATTTACCTGTTCCAGAAATAATTGATATGAATAAAAATCCCAATATATATTCAATAGTTATTGCAATTTTGAGTTTTGTATTTTTAATATATGGTTTTGACATTATAAAAAATGGAATAAAAAATATAATACATAAAATGCCTAATATGGATTCATTAGTTGGAATAGGTGTACTGGTAAACTTTTTATATAGTTTATGGAATATTATATTTGTATTCCAAGGAAGAACTAATATGGTTCATCATCTATATTTTGAATCATCAGCAATTATAATATTATTTGTTAAAATAGGAAGATATATAGACAATAGAAATAAAAGTAAAGCAGTAGATAATATAAAAAATTTAGTTACAATAACACCAAAAAACGGAACAATAATAAAGAATAGTAAAGAAACAACAGTTACAATTAATGAAATAAAAAAAGGAGATATTGTAATTTGTAGACCAGGAGAAAAAATAGCAGTAGATGGAAAAGTTATAAAAGGAGCAACTCATACTGATGAATCTTTTATAACAGGAGAAAGTAAGCCAGTTAGCAAAAAAATAGGAAGTAATGTCCTAGCAGGAAGCATGAATTATGATGGATATATAGAGTATAGAGCAGAAAGAATTGGAAAAGATTCAAGTATTTCTCAAATTGTTAATTTAGTAGTTGAAGCAACTAATACAAAAGCACCAATTGCAAGACTTGCAGACAAAATTAGTGGATACTTTGTACCAATAATTTTCATATTATCAATTATTTCATTTTTCTTAAACTTGATTTTACAAAATCAAATAGATAAAGCAATATTGATTCTTGTTAGTGTTTTAGTTGTGGCATGCCCTTGTGCATTAGGATTAGCTACTCCTCTTGCAATGGTGGTTGCTATCGGAAATTGCAGTAAAAAAGGGATTGTAGTAAAATCAAGTGAAAGCATAGAAGCTTTGAAACATATAGATACAATTGTTTTTGATAAGACAGGTACATTAACACAAGGAAAACTTTCAATTACTGATGGAGAATATACAGATGAAAGTATGAAAATATTACAAAGTTTAGAAGCAATGTCAAGTCACCCAATAGCAAAAAGTATTATAAGAAATATGAAAGAAAAATATGAAGTTAAAGAAGTTAAAGAAATTCCTGGAAAAGGAATTCAAGGAAATATAAATGGAAAAACATATTTTGCTGGAAATAAAAAGTTACTAGAAGAAAAACAAATTAAAAATATATATCAAGAAAAGGAATTAGAATATAGTAAAAAGGGTGAAAGTATAGTATATTTATTTAATGAAAAAGAAATACTGGCAATTGTTGGATTAGCAGATAAAATAAAATCTGATATGCAAAATGTAATTAAAAAAATAAAAGAAAAAGGATACAAAGTTATAATGTTAACAGGAGATAATGAGACTACTGCAAAAGCCATTGCAGAAAAGTTAGATATAGAAGAAGTAATTAGTAATGTATCTCCAAAAGAAAAACAAGATAAAATCAAAGAAATAAATAAAAATAAATCTTGTCTAATGATTGGAGATGGAATTAATGATAGTCCAGCATTAAGAACTGCAACAGTTGGAATTAGTGTTGCAAATGGAACCGATATGAGTGCTGATTCAGCAGATATTTTACTATTAAAAGATAATATGAATTTAGTTATAGAATTACTTAATATAGGGAAGAAAACAATAAGAATAGTAAAACAAAATCTATTTTGGGCTTTATTTTATAACATTTGTATGATACCTCTTGCAATGGGAATATTACCAATATCATTAAATCCTATGATAGCAAGTTTAGCAATGACATTTAGTAGCTTTACAGTAGTAATAAATAGTTTGAGATTGATAAAATAATAAGAAATAGAAGGTGAGATAATGGAAATATTAACAGGAGTAACTATACCATTTTTAGGAACTACACTGGGTGCAGCAATGGTATTTTTTATGAAAAACAAGATGAATGGTAAAATAGAAAAACTTTTATTAGGTTTTGCATCAGGAGTTATGATTGCAGCATCTATATGGTCATTAATCAATCCATCAATTGATATGGCAGAAGAACAAGGAAAAATTGCCTGGATTCCAGCAGCTGTCGGATTTATATTAGGTGTTTTATTTTTACTTATATTAGATAGTGTTGTACCACACTTGCATTTAAAAACAGATAAACCAGAGGGAATAAAATCCAAATTAAAAAGAACAACAATGTTAGTTTTAGCAGTGACACTGCATAATATTCCAGAAGGAATGGCGGTAGGGGTTGTACTTGCAGGTGGATTAATGGGAAATGAGTCAATAAGTATGGCAGGAGCTTTTGCTTTGGCAATAGGAATAGCAATTCAAAACTTTCCAGAAGGAGCGATTATATCAATGCCATTAAAGTCAGAAGGTATGTCAAAAGGAAAATCATTTTTATATGGTACATTATCTGGAATAGTAGAACCAATAGCAGCAATTATAACAATATTACTTGCAAGCTTTGTTGTTCCAATACTTCCATATCTATTGTCATTTGCAGCAGGTGCAATGATTTATGTAGTAGTAGAAGAATTAATACCAGAGTCACAAGCAGGAGATCATTCAAATATAGGAACAATTGGTGTTGCAGTAGGTTTTGTAATAATGATGATTTTAGATGTTGCATTAGGATAATATTTTATTAATAGGAGATAATAATAGAAAATAAATATAAGGAGTATAAAAATGACTGAAAAAGAAAAAAGAGATAGAGAAGAATTATATAATCCTAATTATGATGAAGAATTAATTAAAGAAATGAGAAAAGCAAAAGAATTATGCTATAAATACAATAATATAAATCCATTAAACTTAGAGGAAAGAAAAGAATTTATAAAGAAAATTTTAGGAAAAACAGGAGAAAATATTTTAATAGAATCTAATTTCTCTTGTGATTATGGATATAATATTTTTGTTGGAGAAAATTTTTATTCTAATCATAATTTAGTAATTTTGGATGCAGCAAGAGTTGAATTTGGAGATAATGTTTTTATTGGTCCAAATTGTGGATTTTATACAGCAGGACATCCAATATATATTGAAACGAGAAATAAAGGAATCGAATATGCAAAAAAAATAAAAGTAGGAAACAATGTATGGTTTGGTGGAAATGTTTGTGTTATGCCAGGTGTTACAATAGGTGATAATGTAACAATTGGTGCAGGCAGTGTAGTAACAAAAGATATTCCTTCAAATACAATTGCATATGGGAATCCATGCAAAGTAAAAAAGGAGAACTAAAAAAATCCCAGTTAGGGATTTTTTTAATCATCAATTGGAATATATTTTTTCTCAGGTAATTCTTTTGGTTCATCTTTTTTAGGAATTTCAATTTTTAAAGTTCCGTTTTTAAATGAAGCTTTAATATCATCTTGTTTTACATCTTCTCCTACATAGAAACTCCTTGAACATTCACCAACAAATCTTTCTTTTCTTACATACTTACCTTCTTCTTTTTCATCTTTATGATGACTTATTTTAGCATTAACAATCAAGTAGCCATTATCAATTTCAATTTTAATATTTTCTTTTTCGTAACCAGGTAAGTCTATATCTACGATATACTTATCTTTTTTCTCCTTAATATCTGTTCTCATTAATTTACTTTCTTTTTCTCCTGTAAAGAATGGGTCTGAGAACATTTGATCCCATAAATCAAAATCACTTCTTTTTCTTGGTAACATCATCATAATAATCAACTCCTTCTAAAAATTTTATGTGTTGACATGATATTGTTAGCACATAGTAAAAAGTGTTTTTTTCTTTTTACAAATATATTATACAACTGTTTTTAGCAATGTCAATAGGAGAGTGCTAAAATTCACAAAAAATTCACATTTCCTTTACTATTGATAAAAAAAACAAAACAGGGTATAATACAAAAAGTAAAATAAATTAAAAAGGAGGAAAATTTATGGCAGATATGACAATATCAGAAGATATTATACATATAGGAGCAAGTGACAAAAAAATAGATTTATTTGAAGGTCAATATGTATTAGAAAACGGTATGGCATATAATTCATATTTAATAAAAGATGAAAAATATGTTGTATTTGATACAGTTGATGAAATAGTTACAGATAAATGGTTAAAAAGATTAAATGAAGAATTAAATGGAAGAGAGCCCGACTATCTGATAGTTTCACATATGGAGCCAGATCATGCATTCAATATAGGGATATTAGCAGAAAAATATCCAAATATGAAAGTAGTAGGAAACCAAATTACATTTAATATATTGTCAAACTTTTTTGATGTAGATTTATCAAGCAGAAAAGTAATTGTAAGTGAAGGAGATATATTAGATATAGGAAAACATAAACTTCAATTTATAATGGCTCCTATGGTACATTGGCCAGAAGTTATGATGACATATGAACAAACAGAAAAAATACTATTTTCAGCAGATGCCTTCGGAAAATTTGGAGCATTAGATGTAAATGAAGAATGGGATTGCGAAGCTAGAAGATATTATTTTGGAATTGTAGGAAAATATGGAGATCAAGTACAGACATTACTAAAAAAAGCTAGTAATTTAGAAATTAAAACAATTTGTCCTTTACATGGACCAATCTTAAAAGAAAATTTAGAACATTATATAGAAAAATACCAAACTTGGAGCAGTTATGAGCCAGAAGAAGATGGGATTTTTATTGCATGTAGTTCTATTTATGGAAATACATTAAAAGCAGCAAAAAGATTTGCAGAAATTTTAAAAGAAAAAGGAAATAAAAAAGTAGTTGTTGCAGACCTAACAAGAGAAGATTGGGCAGAAACGATAGAAGATGCTTTTAGATATTCTACACTAGTTGTTGCTTCTTCAAGCTATAATATGGGATTATTTCCTCCAATGGAACATTTTCTAGACTATTTAAAAGAAAGAAATTACCAAAAAAGAAAAGTTGCAATTATTGAAAATGGTTCATGGGCACCATCTTCTGGAAGATGTATGAAAAAAATATTGCAAGAAATGAAAAATCTTGATATAATTGAGCCAATATTAACAATAAAATCAAGAATGAATAAGCAAAATGAAGAACAGATGAATAAATTAGCAGAAGAGTTATTAAAATAAGAATAATTTTAGGAGGTGAAGAATATGGAAAAATATAGATGTACAGTTTGTGGATATATTTATGATGAAGAAAAAGAAGGTGTAAAATTCTCAGATTTACCAGATGATTGGACATGCCCATTATGTGGAGTTGGAAAAGATATGTTTGAGAAAGTAGAAGAATAATAAAAAATAAAGGCAACTCGGCCTTTATTTTTTTGCGCATATATTTATTGAATATATACGCAATTTATGATAGTATAAACAAAAGAAGAAGGGAATGATAAAAATGGAAGAAAAGTCAAAAGTATATTTTACAGATTTTAGAGCAAGACCAGGATATAATTTGCTACAAAAATTAGAAAAATTAGTTAAAAAAGCAGGAATAGAAAATATTGATTTTGAAAACAAATATGTAGCAATAAAAATTCATTTTGGAGAGCCAGGAAATTTAGCATATCTAAGACCTAATTATTCAAAAGTAATAGTTGATTTAGTGAAAAAATTAGGAGGAAAACCATTTTTGACAGATTGTAACACTTTATATGTTGGAGGAAGAAAAAATGCATTAGACCATCTGGATTCAGCATATATCAATGGATATAATCCATTTACAACAGGATGCCATATAATTATTGCAGATGGACTAAAAGGAACAGATGAACAATATGTAGAAATAAATCAAGAATATGTAAAAACTGCTAAAATAGGAAGAGCTATAATGGATGCAGATGTAATAATTTCAATGAATCATTTTAAAGGGCATGAAGGAACCGGATTTGGAGGAGCAATAAAAAATATTGGTATGGGTTGTGGTTCAAGAGCCGGAAAGATGGAAATGCATAGTAGTGGAAAACCTAATGTCATACCAGAACATTGTAAAAAATGTAAGCAATGTATAAAAATATGTGCACATGGAGCAATTTCATATAATGAAGAAGGAAAAGCGGTAATTGACCACAATAAGTGTGTAGGTTGTGGAAGATGTATTGGAATTTGTAATTTTGATGCAATAAAATCTCCAAATGATGAAGCAGCAGATATATTAAATAAAAAAATGGCAGAATATGCATTAGCAGTAGTTAAAGATAAGCCACAATTTCATATTAGTTTGATTTGTGATGTATCACCTAATTGTGATTGCCATGGAGAAAATGATGTACCAATTGTGCCAAATATAGGTATGCTTGCATCTTTTGATATGGTTGCACTAGATAAGGCTTGTGCAGATTTAGTTAATAAGCAAGAAATATTTGAAAAAAGTTATTTAGCAGAACAAATGAAAAATGGAGTAAAAGAAAAAGATTTATTTCATTGTAATCATCCAGATACAAATTGGGAAAGTCAAATTGAACATGGTGAAGAAATTGGTTTAGGTACAAAAGAATACGAGTTAATTGAAATTAAATAGGAGAGAATTATGAGAAATGGTGTTAGAGCTAGAAATAGAAACAACAAAAGTAAAAAAAATAAAATAATAATAATTACAATTATAATTATAATTATTATAAGTTCAATTATTTTTGCAATACTTTTATATAAAAATAGAAATCAAAAATTAGAAGAAACACAGCAAACAGAGCAAAATGAAATACAAGAGCAACAAGAAAAAGAAGAAGTTAAATATAGTATGACAAATGGAGATGATTTTGTAAAAATAGGTAATATAATAGCATACTTAAACCCACTAGAAGTTAATTACTTAAATATATTTAATATAGAAACTGGTGAAGCAATTATAGTAGATACCCCAAAAGCTTTATCAAAAATATATTTTGATGGTGAAAATATTTATGGAGTACCTAATCACTATACAGGACAAGGCATATATAAAATAGATTTACAAGGAAATGTTACTCAAATATATGAAGGAGAGTCAGCTCAGTTATGGCTGACAGAGGATAAGATATATTTTGTAAAACAAAATGGATTTGATCAAATAAACCAAATACCACAAGGTGATTTATGCTCAATGGACAAAAACGGAGAAAATATAACGACTATAATCCCAAACACTAGAAATTATTTTAAAATACAAAAAGATAAAATATATTATTCAAATATGGAAACAAAAGGATTATATATGGCTAATTTAAATGGGGAAAATACAAAAGAAATTGCAAAAGGAAGAATAACTATTGCAGGAATAACTGATGATTATATCATCTATTTGGATTATGCAGATAGTGAAAAATATCATGTATTATACTTAGATGACATGACAGATCACGAAGTTGGTAGATTTGGAAACTGTTACATAAGACAAAATGAAGGGTATTTATTCACAAGAAAATTAACAGATGAAACCACTAATATAGAAAATGAATTTTCAATTTTAAAAATAGATAGTGAAAATAAAAAAGAAGAACAAATATATAAATATCAAACTGGGTTACCATACCTTGTATATGTATATCAGAATAAAGCATATATAAGAAATGAAGAATTAGAAAGAATTGATTTAGAAAGTGGAAATATAGAAGGAACTGTTAAATCAGGATACTATTTAGACGGTTATTGCTATGAATTAGTAAAAAAAGATAATCTAGTAAGTGAAGTATGGATATATAATTTAGAAACATTAGAAGAAAAAAATATAACTCTATCATATGTAAAAACTATAAACTATGATGTTGAAGATTCGGAAACAACTAATCAAAATACTTTAAATAACAATACTAAACAAGAGGATAGTAATAGTGAATATAATTGGACAAACGAAAGTACAGAAGAGAAAACGGAAATAACAAAAGAACAAGCAATTGAAATTTGGAAAAGCGAAATAGATAATTTAGGAAACAACAATAATATAATTAATTATGAAGATTATACCGTATTATTAAATATACAAAAGGCTACACAAAGACCAAATAGTTTATTTATGCAGACTGATAATTCAAATCCAGTTATGGCTAATTTTACAAGAGAAGTTTGGCAATTAGAAACAGGAGAAACAAAAGATGCTTTACAGACACTAGTTGTATATATTGATTGTTATACAGGAGAAATAATAGGAGGAAGAATTGCAGGTGATTAAAAGAAAACTAAGACTGTTATATAACAGTCTTAGTTTTCTTTATCATCTTTTTTATTCTTTTTTTTCTTATCTTTTTTAGATTCTTTGGGTATAACAATATTAATTGGTTTATCATGAGTAGATTTAGGCTTAAATTCATTTATATTATTATAAACAGGTGATATATCTAAGTTTGAACCATCTCCTGGAACAACTTCGAACTCTTTTTTATCTTCCATAGAAACCTCCCTTTTTTAATATAATTATTAAAACGATAAATATATTTACTCAATATTAACACATATTAATAAAAAGTGCAAGAAGATATAAAAAACTTGACATAGAGCTTATTTCATGGCATAATATATACATTATAAAGGAGAAATAAAATGGATATTAATCATTTAAAAGCAATAATAGAAGCTATACTTTTCTCAGCTGGAAGACAAGTTGAAAAAAAGGAATTATTATTAGCATTAGAAATTAATGAAAACGATTTAGATACTGTTATATCTAGTATGCAGGAAGAATATAAAAATGAAAATTGTGGAATAGAATTAATAAAAATAGATAATTCATATCAATTATGTTCAAAACCAGATTTATATGAATATATTTATCCTGTATTAGATAAGAGAACAAAGCCAAATTTATCAAATGCAGCATTAGAAACATTAGCAATTATTGCATATAATCCAAAAATAACAAGAGCAGAAATAGAATCTATTCGTGGAGTTTCAGCAGATGCATGTGTATATAAATTATTGGAATATGGATTAATAGAAGAAGCAGGGAAGATTGACTTGCCAGGAAAACCTATGTCATATAAAACAACAAATGAATTTTTAAAAATGTTTGGATATGCTTCTTTAAATGATTTACCAGAATTACCAAGATATAAATTAGATGAAAATCACCAAATTGTTGTTGATGAGATTCTTGATGAAAATAAATTAGATATAGATAAAGAAGGAAAAGTAGAGGCTCCAATGCCCGAAAGGGAAGGTTAAGACATTTAATTAAAGTATTTATATAAAATTTATTTTGAAAGGATTGATAATATGGGAAATAAAAAAGAATTTGTAAAAGATATAACAAATATAAATGAAAATTTTGCACAATGGTATACTGATATTGTCCTAAAAGCAGAACTTGCTGATTACACAGATGTGAAAGGATTTATATCAATTAGACCTTATGGATATAGCATATGGGAAAATATACAAGCATATGCTGATAAAAAATTTAAAGAGCATGGAGTAAAAAATGTGTCTATGCCAGTATTAATACCAGAAAATTTATTAAATAAAGAAAAAGATCATGTTGAAGGATTTGCACCAGAGGTAGCCTGGGTTACAATTGGTGGAGGAGAAAAATTAGAAGAAAGATTGTGTGTTAGACCTACTTCTGAAACTATATTTTCAACTATGTATTCAAAATGGTTAAAATCTTGGAGAGATTTACCATATTTATATAATCAATGGTGTAGTGTATTAAGATGGGAAAAAGAAACAAGACCATTTTTACGTTCAAGAGAATTTTTATGGCAAGAAGGGCATACAATTCATGAAACAGAACAAGAGGCAAAACAATTCACATTAGATATGCTAGAAGTTTATGCAGATGTAATAGAAAACCTATTAGCAATACCAGTATTGAAAGGTCAAAAAACAAAAAAGGAACAATTTGCAGGGGCAGAAGCAACATATACAGTTGAAACATTAATGCATGATGGAAGAGCTCTGCAAGGAGGAACTTCACATTATTTTGGCCAGAACTTTACAAAACCATTTGAAGTTAAATTCCAAAATAGAAATGGAGAACAAGAATATGCATATCAAACATCATGGGGAATTAGTACAAGATTAATAGGTGCAGTTATCATGGCTCATGGTGATAATAGAGGGTTAAAATTACCTCCATATGTAGCACCAATTCAAATAGTAATAATTCCAATAGCACAAGAAAAAGGAAACGTATTAGAAAAAGCTAATAAAATAAAAGAAAAATTGAAAGAAAAATTTAGAGTAGAATTAGATAATAGAGATAATTACACAGTTGGATACAAATTTAATGATTGGGAAATGAAAGGAGTACCAGTTAGAATTGAAATTGGACCAAAAGAGATAGAAAAAGGAGAAGTAATAGTAACAAGAAGAGATACATTGGAAAAAATGCCAATTAAAATAGAAGAATTACAAACAAAAATAGAAGAATTATTAGAAGATATACATAAATCAATGTATCAAGTATGTAAAAATAGAATGAAAGAAAAAACATCTATTGCACTAAATATGGATGAATTCATTAAAAATATAGATGAAAATCAAGGATTTATAAAAACAATGTGGTGTGGATCACAAGAATGTGAAGATAAAATAAAAGAATTAACAGGGGCACCATCAAGATGTATACCATTTGAACAAGAACATTTGTCAGACACATGTGTATGCTGTGGTAAAAAAGCTGAAAAAATGGTAGTATGGGGAAGACAATATTAAAATAAAAGGACAGAAGATCTGTCCTTTTATTGACTTTTAAGGAAAAATATAGTATAATTTTAAACAGTAGTTAGCCTAGTGCTATGAGATGAGATTTTATTAATAAAAACCTAATTAAGAAAAGAGATAGAGACGAGATTAATATTAAATGAGAAAAAATAAATAATAGGAATCGGATTTTTTAAGTTTATAACATGCTAAAAATGTAAAAGAGAGAAAATAAATTTTAGTATGATAATAAGCTTTGTTTGTATTGAATATTAAATATAAAATTAGGTTAAATTAGTTGTATAAACTAATTTTTTTAAGGATTAATAAAATAAAAATATGTATAAAAGAAAGGAGATTTTATGACAGAAGAAAACTTAGAAAACAAAAAAGAAAGAAAAACAAAAAATGATGCGGAAGGAGGTCAAAAAACGAAAAGAACATATAATAAAAAACCAAGAGAAAAAAAAGAAAACGAAAATAGAGAGAATAAATCTGTAAGTGTTTTAAAATCAGAAAATAGAACAACTAAAAAAAGAACAAAAAAAGAATTTAATACAGATAACAAAGGAAAAAGAATTACAACAAAAAACAAAAAGGATAATTCAAATATATTTAAAGCTTCAAAATTAAAAATAATTCCACTAGGAGGACTACATGAAGTAGGAAAAAACATAACTGTATTTGAATATGAAGATGAGATAATAGTTGTAGATTGTGGATTATCATTCCCAGAAGATGATATGTTAGGTGTAGATTTAGTTATACCAGATATAAGCTATCTAGAAAAAAATGTTGATAAAATAAAAGGTTTAATAATAACACATGGTCACGAAGACCATATAGGAAGTGTTCCATATTTATTAAAGAAAATAAATATACCAATTTATGCACCAAAATTAGCAGCAGGGTTAATTAGAAATAAATTAGAAGAACACAAATTATTAAGAAGTACAACATTAATAGAGGTAACACAAGGTCAAGTATTACAACTAGGAAAGAATTTTAAAGTAGAGATTATAAGAAGTACACATAGTATACCAGATTCAGTAATGCTTGCAATTACTACACCTGCTGGAACAATATTACACACAGGAGATTTTAAAGTAGATTATACACCGATTGATGGTAAAATAATGGATTTTGGAAGAATTGCAGAACTTGGAAATAAAGGAATACTTGCCTTAATGTCAGATAGTACAAATGCAGAAAGAAAAGGATTTACAATGTCTGAAAGTTCAATAGGAGAAGTTTTTGATAAATTATTTCTACATTGTACAAAAAGGATAGTTGTTGCAACATTTGCATCAAATGTTCATAGGATTCAACAAATAGTAAATTCAGCAGTAAAATATAATAGAAAAATTGCTGTATGTGGTAGAAGTATGATAAACATGATAGAAACAGCAAGAGAATTAGGATACATTCAATGCCCAGAAAATATATTTATAGATATAGATATGATAAATAGTTATACAGATGAACAATTAGTAATAATAACAACAGGAAGTCAAGGAGAGCCAATGTCAGCACTAACTAGAATGGCAGCAGGAGATCATAGAAAGGTAAAAATTACACAAAATGATTTAGTAATAATATCCGCAACACCAATTCCTGGAAATGAAAAATTTGTATCAAAAGTAATTGATGATTTGATGCAAATTGGTGCAGAAGTTGTATATTCTTCATTAGAAGCAGTACATGTTTCAGGACATGCTTGCCAAGAAGAACAAAAATTAATAATTGCATTAGCAAAGCCGAAATATTTCATACCAGTACATGGCGAATATAGACAATTAAGAGCACATAGTGAGACAGCCCAAAGTATGGGAATTGACAAGGAAAATATTATAATGATGTCAAATGGTAGAATACTTGAAATAAATGAAGAAGGAGCGGAACTAACAAGTTCTGTAACTAGTGGTAGAGTATTAGTTGATGGTCTTGGAGTAGGAGATGTTGGAAGTGTTGTGCTAAGAGACAGACAACATTTATCACAAGATGGATTAATAATTATTGTTTTAACAATGGATTCATCAACAGGAGAAGTAGTAGCAGGACCAGATGTAATATCAAGAGGATTTGTATATGTAAAAGAATCTGAAAATTTAATGGATGATGTAAAATCAGTAGTAAGACATGAAATAAAAAAATGTGAAGAAAGAGGGATTCGTGACTGGGCAACTATTAAATCAGCTGCAAGAGAAAATTTAAGAGATTATATTTTCATGAAAACTAAAAGAAATCCAATGATAATACCAATCATAATGGAAATATAAGAAAATGTGTAATACCAAGCTTTTTTAGCTTGGTATTATATATTTTTTATATATTATTAATTAGATAAGGTTTAGTGGATTTTTAGGAGTTTTGTAATTTTTATTAATATAGTCATTTTAAACTCCAAACTTACTTGTTGATTTATAATTTACATTCTAATATATTTAAAGTATATATAATAATCATAACTAAATTATATCAAGAGAAAAAACAAATTTATAAAAAATAAAACTTGAATATAACATAACTTGTAAAATAACAATATATATAGTATAATATGCAAAGAAAACGGAGGGAATATATGAATAAAAAACAAGAAAAACCAATAAACCTAGAAGATGTGACAAGAATAGTAGAAAAAAATAATAATTTACCAATAAATGAAATAAAAAGAATTGTAAAAAAGAAATATCCTAGTTTTAATGCAGAAGAATTAATAAATATAATTACTTCTGTTGAAGAAAAGAAAAAAGCAAGAAGAATAGCTCAAATAATAAGCAGAAATAAAAGCCTACCATTAAACGAAATTAAGAAAAAAGTAAAAATGGAATTTCCAAATGTTAATATTGATAAACTAAATGAAATAATAACTTCTGAGAGAGTGCTAAAAAAGAGAAATGCAGAAAGAGAGGAGAGATAAAATGGATTATAAAGATTTAGCAAATTTAATATTCCCAGAATCAAAAGATATATCATATTATGAAGAAAAATATCCAAAAAGAAATTTAAAAGAAGGGGCAATAGTAACAAGGTTTGCACCAAGCCCAACAGGCTTTGTTCATATAGGAGGACTATATCAATCAGTAATAGCAAAAAAATTAGCAAACCAAACAGGAGGTGTGTTTTTTCTAAGAATTGAAGATACAGACCAAAAAAGAGAAGTAGAAAATGGCGTAACAGGTATAGTAAATGCATTAAAAGACTTTGCAATGGAACCAGATGAAGGAATGATTAGTGATACAGAAAGCAAAGGAGAATATGGGCCATATAAACAAAGTGAAAGAAAAGAAATCTATCAAGCATATGCTAAATATTTAATAGAACAAGGAAAAGCGTATCCATGTTTTTGTACACCAGAAGAAGTAGAAGAAATAAGAACAAAACAAGAAGCAGCAAAAATAAGACCTGGATATTATGGCGTATGGGCAAAATGTAGAAATATAACAGTAGAAGAAGCAATAGAAAAAATAAAAAACGGAGAAAAATATATTATTCGTTTTAAATCACCAGGACGTGAAGATAGGAAAATAAAACACCATGATGCAATAAAAGGAAATGTTGATTTCCCAGAAAATGATCAAGATATTGTTATAATAAAAGCAGATGGACTTCCAACATATCATTTTGCACATGTTGTGGATGACCACTTAATGAGAACAACACATGTAATAAGAGGAGATGAATGGCTATCATCAGTACCCTTACATTTACAATTGTTTCATGAATTAGGATTTAAAGCACCAAAATATGCACATATTGCTCCAATAATGAAAAATGATAATGGAAATAAAAGAAAACTAAGTAAGAGAAAAGATCAAGAAGCAGCAGTAAGCTATTATGAAGAAGAAGGAATACCAGAAGAAGCGGTAAAAGAATATTTATTAAATATTGCAAATTCAAATTTTGAAAATTGGAGAAGAGCTAATAAAGAAAAATCAATAGATGAATTTGAATTACAATTAAATAAAATGAGTGTAAGTGGAGCTTTATTTGATATGGTAAAATTACTAGACATAGGAAAAACGGTAATATCAAGATATACAGCTGAAAAAGTATATGAAGAAGCTAAAAAATGGGCTAAAAAACATGATGAAGAATTAAATAAAATATTAGAGAATAAAGAATATGCATTAAAAGTATTTGGAATAGAAAGAGGAAATAAAAAACCAAGAAAAGATATAGCTAAATGGTCTGATGTAAAAGAAAATATAGAATATATGTATGATGATATATTTTATAGCAAACAAATAGAATATCCTTACCAAGTAATTAATGATAAAGAAAAAATTAATAGAATATTAGAGCTGTATATCGAAAAATACTATGATGATAATGATGAGAAAGATACATGGTTTAATAAAATAAAAGAACTAGCAGGAGAAATGGGATATGCAAAAGAAGTAAAGGAATTTAAAGAAAATCCAGGAAATTATGAAGCACATGTGGGAGATGTAAGTACAGTATTAAGAGTAGCTTTGACAGGAAGGACAAACACACCAGATATGTATGAAATAATGAAAATATTAGGAAAAGAAAGAATAAAATCAAGATTTGAAAAAGCTAAATTTAATTAAAAGGATGTGGAAATATGGAAGGAAAATTATTAGTTCTATGCAGAGAACGACCAACGATAAATGAAAATGGTAAAAGAATAGATGAAAATGGAAATCTATTATTAAAAAGAGATGAAAAATACCTAAATACTGATGAAGAAGAAGTTGAAGTAGATGAACATAAAATAATTATTAATGGAATGGACTTATTAAATCCAATGATAACTGAAAGTGTAGAACCAAGCATCTTATATGTGGACTGGGAAACAATAATTCCAAGCGATATAGAACCATTATATGAAATGGTAGAATATGCAGAGACAGTAGATAGAATTCCTTCAAAACTAATTTTAAAAGCACAAGATAATAGATCTTTGATGAAAAAAGCACATTTAGAAACATTATTACAAAAAGATAAATATGGAGAAAGACCATGTTTAGATTATAGATTTCAGGCAATGGAAAATTTTATGCAAATGTTTTCAGATGCAATTTTAAATAACGGAATAGTATCAATTTTACCAGCATATCCTAATAGTGAAGAAGAAATAAATAGAGCAAGATTTAAAGTAATGGAAGCTATAAGATATAGAATGCAAATGAATGTCAGAAATGGTAAACAAGCAAAAGTTGATATGCTAGATCCATTTTATTATGATGAATATGGAGAAGTATATATAAAAGCACAAAGAGAAATGATGAAAATAATGTCTAAACCAGACTGGATTGGACATGGAAGTCCAAGTGATGAAGATCCTATGAGGTAAAAAGGAGTTATAATGGAGTATAAAATTGGAGATATAGTAAGAACAAAAAAGAAACACCCATGTGGAAGTAAATTGTGGGAAATAACGAGAGTTGGTGTAGATTTTAAACTTAAATGCCAAGGATGTGGACATGTTGTGATTTTAGAAAGACCAAAAGCACTAAAAGCAATTACTAAGTTAGAAAAAAGAATAGAAGATAATAATTAATAAATAATTAAACAACAACTTATATGAAAAAGTCATATATTATTCTATATATGACTTTTTTTGTATCATGAAATATATGATTCGATAAATTTCATAACATCATCTTTATAAATTTTTCTTTCAGAAGAAAAAGGTAAAGTAGTAATATCTCCTATTGGATTTAAGTGCTTTTGTAAATTTTTAACAGTATCGTCAACTTTTGTAACAGCAATTTTATCAGCCTTATTTGCTAAAATTAAACAAGGAAAACCAGATGATATGATATAATTATACATCAACCTATCATTTTCGGTAGGACTATGACGAATATCTATCAAAAATATAATAAGACAAATTTCATTTCTTGTAGATAAATATTCTTCAATAAAATGACCAACTTGAATTTGTTCTTTTTTAGACATTTTGCTATAACCGTAACCAGGTAAATCAACAAAATAAAATGTATCATCTATATTATAAAAATTAATTTGACGAGTTTTACCAGGTTCACTACTTGTTCTTGCAAGTTTCTTTCTATTAATCATAGTGTTTATAAAACTAGATTTTCCAACATTAGACTTACCTACTAAAACTATCTCAGGTAAGCCATTTTTAGGATATTGTTTTTTACCAACTGCTGATATTTCAAATTTTGGATTTTTAATTATCATATTATTCTCCTTAAAATAATCATTTTATGATATATAAATATATTAACATATAAATTAAAATTTTTCAAATTTAATAATATATATATTTAATTAGAAAAGAGCTATTTCATATGAAAAGCTCTTTTCTTTGTAATTTAAATGTAAGTTTAATGGTAACAGTTAATAAAGTTTCAGATATCTTCTCTTACAATAAGATCGTCGTCGGCCGGTCCTATACCAATATATTTCACTGGTATTTCAGATATACTTTCAACAGTTCTTATAAATGTTTTTGCTAATTCAGGTAAATCATCATAAGATCTGCAAGAAGAATCGATAGACCAACCACCTTCTAAGGTCTTATAAATTGGTTTCGGAATTTCACCTGTAACTTCAATATCATCAGGAAAATGTGAGATGATTTTTCCACGATATTTATATGCTACACAAACCCTGATATAACCAAGACTAAGACCAACTAAGCCTAATGTGTCTAAATGATTTAGACATAAAACATCTATACCACAGGTATATTTAGCAGAGTGTAAAATAGGTAAATCCATCCATCCGCATCTTCTAGGTCTTCCTGTTGTTGTTCCGTATTCGTGAGCAAGCTCACGAATAACATCACCTTCCAAAGGTGTAGTGTACTCAATAAGATTTCCATTATCATCGATAGATGCAGGTAATTCCGTTGGAAAAATTCCATTACCAACACGACTATTAATTGCTTTATCAATTCCAATAGCAACTTTTAATGCCTGTGGTGGCAATGCTGATCCGCAAAGAGAACCTGCTGTTACAGGATTTGAGCTAGTAGACATAGGATAATCACCATGATCCAAATCCAATCTATAAGCTTGTGCTCCTTCGACAACAATTTTCTTATTGTTATTAATGGCTTCTTCAACTATTGGGCCGATATCCACAATATAAGGACGCAGAAGCTTGCCCAAAGCGGAATTAGACTCAGAAAGAACCTGTGCATCAACCACACAATTTTTCATACCATTGTTTTCAAAGTTTTGATTATGGAGCTTTGTTGCTTCCGTAATTTTACCTTTTAACGTATTTAAAGGTTTGATAAGATCATAGATGCGAACCCCAACACGGTTACATTTATCAGAATAACACGGACCAATACCACGCCGCGTAGTGCCAACAGGATGCTCTTTTAAGCGTTCATGCAATTCATCTAAATCTTTATGATAGGGAAGAATCACATGAGCTCTGCCGCTGATTTTTAACCTAGAATCAACATTAGGAACACCGTTTTCTTTCAACATTTTTATTTCTGATAAAAGAACCTCAGGAGAAACTACAACACCAGGACCAATTATACAAGTAGGCCGTGGATATATAATTCCACTAGGGACTAAATGCAAAGCCAACTTTTTACCATTATATATTACAGTATGACCCGCATTATTTCCACCAGTACCTCGCATAACAATATCAGCATCTTTTGATTCCCTGGCCGCAATCTTTCCTTTACCTTCATCACCCCATTTAGTACCAACTATTACTGTTACACATTTGTTAAACATTAAATTATCACTCCTTTTTAAATATTAGGAACTACCTACTATTTACAGAGTTACCATAAAAACTTACGAACAAATTATACCATGTAAACATAATAAAAGCAATATAAAACAATAAAAATAACATCTATAAATATTATAAAATATTTAAGATGTTATTTTTTATAAATAATCTAAATATTTATTTATTTTTAGGAACTATTTTTTCTAGCCCTCCCATATATGGTCTTAAAACTTCTGGAACAATTACACTACCATCAGGTTGATAATTATTCTCAACAATAGCAATAAGCATACGAGGTGGAGCAACAACAGTATTATTTAGAGTATGAGCAAAATAATTTCCGTTTTCACCTTTTATTCTAATTCCTAATCTTCTTGCTTGTGCATCAGTTAAATTAGAACAACTACCTACTTCAAAATATTTCTTTTGTCTAGGTGACCAAGCTTCAACATCACATGATTTTGCTTTTAAGTCAGCTAAATCGCCACTACAACATTCTAATGTTCTAACTGGAATATTCATACTTCTAAAAAACTCAACTGTATATGACCACATTTTATTGTACCAATTCCAACTATCTTCTGGTTCACAAACAACAATCATTTCTTGCTTTTCAAATTGGTGAATTCGATAAACTCCTCTTTCTTCTATACCATGAGCACCTTTTTCTTTCCTAAAACAAGGAGAATATGAGGTCATATTATAAGGTAAATTTTCTTTCTTCAAAATTTGATCCTTAAATTTACCAATCATTGAGTGTTCAGAAGTACCAATCAAATATAAATCTTCACCTTCGATTTTATACATCATAGCATCCATTTCTTCAAAGCTCATAACACCTGTTACAACATCTGATCTTATCATATAAGGTGGAATACAATAAGTAAACCCTTTATTAATCATAAAATCTCTTGCATAAGTTAAAACTGCTGAATGAAGCCTTGCAACATCACCAACTAAATAGTAAAAACCATTTCCAGAAACACGTCTTGCGCTATCTAAATCTAATCCACCTAAATTTTCTAATATTTCACCATGAAAAGGTATTTCATAATCTGGAACAAATAGTTCTCCAAATTTTTCATTTTCAACATTTTCACTATCATCTTTTCCAATAGGAACTGATTCGTGCATTATATTTGGAATTTTCATCATTCTATTTTTTATTTCTTGTGAGTATTCATTTTCTAATTTTTCATTCTCTTCTAATTTATTATTAATTTCATTAACTTGCTTTTTTATTTTTTCTGCTTCATCTTTATTTCCTGCTTTCATAAGTTCACCAATCTTTGAACTTAAAGCCTTTTTTTCAGATCTTAATGTATCACCTTTTAATTGAGCTTCTCTATTTTTCTTATCTAATTCAATAACTTCATCAACCATAACTAATTTTTGATCTTGAAATTTCTTTTTAATATTTTCCTTTACAACATCAGGATATTCTCTTAAAAATTTAATATCTATCATATAAATTGCCTCCTTTTTGTATATACATTTTCTATAAAATACAATTATTTTTTAGTATAATCTTTTTCAATTTTATCTACTAATTCGAATCTTACTTTTTGACCAGTTATATTATCAGGCCTTGCAGGTATTTCTTCTAAAAACATTTTCTCAGGTCTAACCCAAATGGAGCGACCATCTTCTCTATTATATAAAGGTTTATATACAACCATTCTTTCCTTATTCTCCGAGTCGTAAGCCACATTTTCTACAAAATAATAATTACCTTTGAAATGGCGGTAAACTCGTCCGATTTTAACTTCTTCCATTAAACATCGCTCCTTTTTTGATATAATGATAACATTATACAATAATTTCTAATAAATGGCAACAAATTGGGAAAAATAAATATAAGTATATTCTTATAATTAAGGGGTAAAAATGTTATTAGAATTTTTTAAGTTTATAATATATTCAGGATCAATAGTATTAATATCAAAATATATATTAGCAAAAACATTAAGAAAATTGGCGGAAAATATGAATTCAAAACCAAAAACAATAGGAAATATTGCAGGTATTGCAACATCTATACCTGAATTTTTAACTGTAACAATTTCAAGTTTAAAAGAACTTTTCAGTGTGACTATGTATAATGTATTAAGCTCAAATGTAATAAACTTTATTCAATATATTTTTGCGATTATTTTAAATAAAAATACAAATATGATAAAAAACAAAGCAATACAGATAGATATATTATTGGTAATAATAACAATATTAATACCATTATTAATAATTATATTAAGAATGAAAGTGAAAATAGTATTAATACCTATATTTTTGATACTATACCTATTATTTATAATCATAAATAATATAAGTCATAAAAAATATTTAGCAATGGAAGGAATACAGTTAGAAAACATATCAGATAAAGAAAAGGAAAAAAATAAAAAGAAAATAATAGTATATATCATAATCATTTTAATAGTAGGAATATTTCTTTATATATTAGGAGAGGAATTAGGAAAGGTGTTAGAAGATTTTGCTAATAAATATAATATTCCAGAAGTGATAATAGGGATATTATTAGGAGTTGTAACAAGTATACCAGAACTAATTACATTTCTTGAATCACAAAGACATCATAAAAACAAATTAAATGATACATCAGGAGTAGTAGAAGCTACAAATAATTTACTAAGTTCAAATATTTTGAACCTATTTATTATACAAAGTATAGGGATTTTAGTATATATGTTAATAATTTGAAAATAAAATAAGAATTAATGAAAATTATTGTATGAAAAATAATGAAAATTATTGTATGAAAAATACTTGACAAAATAGAAATAAATAGTATATAATATTAGTCGTTACAAGAAGAAGTCAAACTTCTCACCTTATCTTATGGAAAAAGGTTAGAAATTAAATAATATGTAAATAGTAGTGATATTATTATGTATTTTTAGATTTGACTTGTAACAATAGTCAAATTTTTTTGTTGGAGGTGTTTTATATAAAACAGGAATTACTAATTAACAGACAAATTAGAGAAAAAGAAGTACAATTAATTGGAGAAACAGGAGAAAAATTAGGAATTGTTTCTATACAAGAAGCACTAGAAAAAGCAGAAGATAAAAACTTAGACTTAGTATTAGTAGCACCAAATGCTAAACCAGTAGTTTGTAAAATTATGAACTATGGGAAATATAAATTCGAACAAGCTAAAAAAGAAAAAGAAGCAAAGAAAAAGCAAAAGGTACTTGAAGTAAAAGAAATAAGAGTAACTCCAAATATCGAAGAACATGATTTTGGATTTAAAGCTAAAAATGCTAGAAAATTTATTGAAGATGGAAACAAAGTAAAAATCACAGTACGTTTTAGAGGAAGAGAAGTAAATAACTCAAAAGCAGGAGAAAACGTATTAAATAAATTCATAAAAGAATTAGAAGAAGTAGCAAATGTAGAAAAAGCACCTAAACTAGAAGGTAGAAACATGTTTACAATTTTAGCTAAAAAAACAGATAAATAATAAAATTAATCTGTTATATATATAAGTTATAAAACGAAAGGAGCGAATAACTATGCCAAAATTAAAAACAAATAAAGCTGCTAAAAAAAGATATTCATTAACAGCAACAGGTAAAGTTAAAAGAACAAAATCAAACAGAAGACATTTATTAGCAAACAAAACAAGTAGACAAAAAAAATCAGGAAAAATTCAAAATGCGTATGCTGATAAAACATGTGAAAATACAATCAAAAAATTATTACCATATGGTAATTAATCGTTAAAATAGAAATAAAGGAAGGTGATATAAATGGCAAGAGTAAAAACAGCAAGAATAACAAGAAAAAGACATAAAAAAATATTAAAACAAGCAAAAGGATATTATGGAGCAAAACATTATAGATTTAGAAATGCAAATCAAGCAGTTATGAAATCTTTATCATATGCATATGTTGGAAGAAAAGATAAAAAAAGTAATTTTAGAAAATTATGGATAGCTAGAATTAATGCAGCAGCAAGAATGAATGGAATAACATATAGCAAAATGATAGCAGGTTTAAAGAAAGCAAATGTTGCAATTAATAGAAAAATGTTAGCAGAAATCGCTGTTTCAGATCCAAAAGCTTTTACTGAAATAGCAGAAATTGCAAAAAAAGCATAAAATAGAAAAATAGGTATTAGAAGTAATCTAATATCTTTTTTTTACAAAATTTTACCGTTAGTGTAAAATTAATGTAGGCAAAATATAAAAAATTGCCTACATAATTTTTATCTAAAAAATATTGAAAAAACATAGATAATCCTTTAAAATGTGAATTGCAAACCACACAAAAGAAAGGAAAATATCTATGTTTGAAGAAATTGTAACAGAAGAAGAAATAAAATTCAATAATTTAGAGAAAAAAATATTTAAATTTGTATGTAATTTTGGATGTTTAATAATAAAATTAATTTTAGAAAGTTATGACAGAAAGATAATGAAAGCCAGAGATACGAAGAAATATAGGCATAAAGGATTAAGAAAAAATACAATAAAAACAGTAATGGGAGAAGTAGAATATGTAAGAGCAATGTATGAGGTTGAAGAAGCAGGAATAAAGAAAAGAGTATATTTGTTAGATGAAAGATTGCATATAAATACAGAGGGAAAAGCATCAGAAAATTTAGTAGAAAAAGTAGTAGAAACAGTGCCAATAACAGATTCATATAGAAAAGCAGAAACAGTATTAAAAGAAACAACAAACGCAACATTAAGTTTTGAATGGATAAGAAATATTGTAGTAAAAATAGGAGACAAAATAACAAAGAAAGAAAAAGAAGA
>CALXKA010000006.1 GCA_944388765.1 uncultured Clostridia bacterium | reverse complement strand
TCTTACATCTTTTTCATCAAATGTTATACACATACCATTTCTAGTAACTAATACAACATTATCTTGTCCATCTGTTAGACGTACACCTATTAATTCATCATCTTCTTTTAGAGTAATTCCTTGAAGACCTGTTTTTCTATTAGAATCATATTCTTTTAAAGATGTTTTCTTTATTAATCCTTGTTTTGTTGCCATAAGTAAATATTTATCATCTGCAAAGTTCTGAATTGGAATTACTGCTGATACTTTTTCTCCTTGATCTAAGCTAAGAAGATTTACAATAGCTGTTCCTTTTGCAGTTCTTCCTGCCTCTGGTATTTCATATCCTCTCAATTTATATAATTTACCTTTGTTTGTAAAGAATAGTATCATATCATGTGTAGATGCTGTAAATATTTGTTTTACAAAATCCTCTTCTCTTGTTGCAATTCCTGTAATACCTTTTCCACCTCTTCTTTGGCTTCTATATGTGTCTATTGGCATTCTTTTTATGTATCCAAAATGAGTTAAAGTTACTACTGTTTGTTCTTCTTTTATTAAGTCTTCTAAGTCTATTTCTCCTTCTGCCGCCACTATCTTCGTTTTTCTTTCGTCTCCAAATTTATCTTTTATTTCTAATAATTCTTCTTTTATAATATTAAATACTAATCTTTCACTATTTAATATTGCTCTTAAATGCTCAATTAGTTCCATTAATTGTTTATATTCTTCTTCTATTTTCTCTCTTTGTAAACCTGATAATGTTTTTAATCTCATATCTAGAATTGCTTGTGCTTGAATATCTGTCAATCCAAATCTTTCCATTAATCTTTCTTTTGCATCATCATATGATGAACGAATTATTTGAATTACTTCATCAATATAATCTAGTGCTATTTTTAATCCTTCCAAAATATGAGCTCTTGCTAATGCTTTATCTAAGTCAAATTGTGTTCTTCTTAATATAACATCTTTTCTATGATCAATGTAACAGTCTAATGCTTGTCTTAGTGTTAAAATTTTTGGTTCTCCATTTACTAGTGCAAGCATTATAATTCCAAATGTTGTTTGCATTTGTGTATGTTTAAATAATTGATTTAAAACAACTTGCGCATTTGCATCTCTTTTTAATTCAATTACAACTCTTACTTTTTCTTTTCTATCTGATTCATCTCTACATTCTGAAATTCCTTCTATTTTCTTTTCTTTTGACAAGTCAGAAATATTTTTAATTAAATTTGCTTTATTTACTTGATATGGTAAAGAAGAAACTATAATTCGTTGTCTATTTCCACTCATTTCTTCAATTTCAGTTTCAGCTCTTAATGTTATTTTACCTCTACCTGTCTTATATGCTTGTTTGATTCCTTCTAATCCTAAGATTATTCCTTCTGTTGGAAAGTCTGGTCCTTTTATTACTGACATTAAATCTTCATCTGAAACTTCATCTTCATCAATTATTTTTATTATTCCATTAATTAATTCTGTTAGATTATGTGGTGGTATATTTGTAGCCATTCCTACTGCTATACCAGAAGATCCATTAGCAAGTAATGCTGGTATTCTTGCAGGTAATACAGTTGGCTCTTGTAATCTATCATCATAGTTTGGCATAAAATCAACTGTATTTTTTTCTATATCTGTTAACATATATTGTGCAATTTTAGACATTCTGGCTTCTGTATATCTCATTGCGGCTGCTCCATCACCATCGACAGAACCAAAATTTCCATGACCATCTATTAACATGTATCTCATTGAAAAATCTTGTGCCATTCTAACCATTGCATCATATACTGAACTGTCTCCATGTGGATGATATCTACCTAAAACTGATCCTACGGTATTTGCACATTTACGATATGGTTTATCTGCTGTTATTCCATCTTCATGCATAGCATATAGTATTCTTCTATGAACAGGTTTTAAACCATCTCTTACATCTGGAAGAG
This sequence comes from uncultured Clostridia bacterium, assembly GCA_944388765.1. Classification (GTDB taxonomy): domain Bacteria; phylum Bacillota; class Clostridia; order TANB77; family CAG-508; genus CAG-269. Next base: position 45,499 of record CALXKA010000006.1, on the reverse strand, counting down.
CTCTTGATACGATAACACTCATGGCATAATCAATATATGCTGTTCTCATTTCTTTTTCGATGTCTCTTTCAATTATTTTTCCGTCAAATCTTTCTTGTCTTTCTTCCATTGTTTTCCCTCTTTTCCTTTATTTTTCTACATTTGTATTATACTAAAACAAACCTAATTTTGCAAGTGAAATTGCTAAAAAAACGTGATTTAATCACGTTTTTTTAGTATATTTCAATTACTATTATTATATTTTTATTAGTTTTAAGAAATATTTTTTATTATTTAAATATTTTATTTTAATTTTATTTTTTTAATAAGTTTTTTATTAAAATATTTTTCATTTAAAAAGTTATTTGTTATATAAATTTTTGTCTTTTTTTATAACTTTATATTACAATATGTAAACCTTTTTTGTTCTTTTTATATTTTATTTTTCTCACCTTTTATTTTGGTCTTTTTCTTAAAAGCGTAGCATATTGAACTTTATTTTTTTATTTAAATTTTTACATTTTTTTATATTTTTATTTAAATATTTTATATATGTTTATTCACTCCCATTTTTCCTTTTATCTTTATCTTATCGTTTTCATTTTTTTCTTAATTTTATTTATTATTTATAATTAAATTTATACTTTTTATTGTTATATATTTTAAATATTTTGTTTTTATTTTCTAATATTTATTTTTATTATTTAAATTTTTTATAATTATTTTGTATTTTAAATTATTTAATTTATTATTTTTTTATTTTATTGTTTATTTTATTTTAATTTTTTAATAAATTTATTTTTATTTAATTTATATTTTTAATTTTTTTATATTTTATTATCTTTTATTTTAAATTTTTTTCTAAATATATTTTTATATTCTACTATTTTTTCTTTTATTATATTTTTTATTTTTATTCTATATTTTATTTTTTTACATTTTCTTACATTATTTTTATTTTTTCTTTATTATTAGATTTTTACTATTATCATTTTTTGTTATTATATGTAAACCTTATTACTTTGTTTTTTTACTTTATATCTTTTACTAAAAAAGTATTTCTCTTTCTTTAATGCCTAAGTATTTTTCTTTTCTTATTATTACTTTTTCATATATTTTTTATAGAAATTTTTTTGATTTTATAATTTCTCATTTTATCATTTTATTTTTCTATTGATTTCTTTTGATCTTTTTATATTCTTTTTCTAAATTATTTTTCTTTTTTATATTTCTATTTTTTATATTAATTTTAAAAAATATTTTTTATTAAAAAAATATTTGAATTATTTTTATTAATATTTTATTTTTTAATTATTTATTTTCTATTTTATTAATTATTTTATTTTTATTTTTTTCTAATTTATTTTTTTCTCTTATTTAATTTATATTATTTATTATTTATTATTTCTATATTTTACTATTTTTTCTTTTATTGTATTTTTTATTCTTATTTTATATTTTATTTTTTTATATTTTCTTACATTATTTTTATTTTTTCTTTATTATTAGATTTTTACTATTATCATTTTTTGTTATTATATGTAAACTTTTTTACTTTGTTTTTCTACTTTATATCTTTTATTAAAAAAATACTCCTCTTTTCTTAATGCCTAAGTATTTTTCTTTTATTATTATTTCTTTTTTATATATTTTTTATAAAACTTTCTTTGATTTCATAATTTTTTTATTTTGTCATTCTATTTTTTTATTAATTACTTTTTATCTTTTTATATTCTTTTTAGAAATTATTTTTCTTTTTTTATATCTCTATTTTTATATAGTATATTATTTTTAGAAAATATTTTTTATTAAATTAAAATTATAAATTATTTTTATTTAATATTTTATATTTTTATTATATTATTTATATTTTTTATTATTTATTTTAATTTCTTTATAAATTTATTTTTTATTTAATTTATATTTTTTATTATTTTTCTATTTTATTTTTAATTTTTTATAACTTCATTTTTATTTTTATATTTCTATTATTTTTTCTTTTATTATACTTTTTATTTTATTTCTTACATTTTTTCATTATTTTTATTTTTTCTTTATTGTTTTAATTCTTATTATTATCGGCTTTTTATGTTATATGTAAACCTCTTTTCTTTATTTTTCTGTATTTTTTCTTTTATTAAAAAATCTTCTTTCTTCTTTAATGCCTAAGTGTTTTTCTTCTCCTATTATCATTTTTTTATATGTCTTTCATAAAAATTTCTTTGATTTCATAATTTTTTTATTTTGTCATTCTATTTTCTTATTAATTTCTTTTAATCTTTTTATATTCTTTTTAGAAATTATTTTTCTTTTTTATATTTTTATTTTTATATATTATATTAATTTTAGAAAATATTTTTTATTAAATTAAAATTATAAATTATTTTTATTTAATATTTTATATTTTTATTATATTATTTATATTTTTTATTATTTGTTTTCATTTTTATTGTATATATTTTGTTCTTTTTCCACATTTTATAAACTTTTTTATTCTTTTTTTGCTATTTTTTTCTAATTTATTCTATTTTTTTCTATTTTTTTTAAAATTTTCCTTATTTTCTTTTTATTTTAATTTATTTTTTATTTAACTAATTATATTAAAATAAATTTTTATTTGCTTATTTTTGATTTTAACGTTTTTTGTTTTTTATATAAATTTAAAATTTTTTTATTTTTTGAATAATTCTTTTATTTTTGATTATAATAATATTATAAGGTTAATAATAGTTGAGCCAAGAGTATAAATAGATTTTTATTAGTTTATTTATATTCGGACAAAGATTTATTATTGTGTACTAAGTATATGATAATAGGTCGGCGATAAGATTATATTATTTGTTTGTAGGCTATATTTTATTTAAATTTTATTCTCTATATTATTTTTATATTTTTATATGGTCAAATAATAGGTAATATATTCGAGCTAAGATTATTTTTATATCTAGAACCCTTTTTAAAAAGTGAAGTGGTTATTAGTAGTCCTATTTTAGGATGAATATGGTTACTTGTGGTGTATTAATGGTCGAGCGAATGATTAATATGTTTGGTTGCTGGCTTATTTATATAGTAATATATATTAGGTTTGTATATTAGATATATTAGTTTTAGCTGAGATTATTATTAGCTTTATGATTAATGGTAGATATAAATTTATATCTACCATTAAATATTTTATATAAAAAAAGACTTTTTAATCAAAGTCTTTTTTATATATCTTATATATCTAAATTTTTTACATATTTAGCATTTGCTTGTATAAATTCTCTTCTAGGCTCTACTTCATCTCCCATTAATAAAGTAAATATTTCATCAGCTTTTATAGCATCGTCCATTGTTACTTTTATTAATATTCTTGTTTCTGGGTTCATTGTTGTTTCCCATAATTGTTCAGGATTCATTTCTCCTAGACCTTTGTATCTTTGTAATCCCAGTTGATCTCTTGTTATTCCTTTCTCTTCTAATTCTTTATATGCTTTTTCTAAATCTTCATCTGTGTAACAATATCTATCTTCCATTCCTTTTTTAGATAGTTTGTATAGAGGTGGTTGTGCTAAATATACATTACCATTTTCTATTAATGGTCTCATATAACGGAAGAAAAATGTTAATAATAAAGTTCTAATATGTGCACCATCAACATCAGCATCTGCCATTATTATTACTTTTCCATATCTTATTTTTGTAATATCAAATTCTGCTCCTATCCCTGCTCCAACTGCTACTATTACAGGATTTAATTTATCATTTCCATATATTTTATCAGCTCTTGCTTTTTCTACATTTAACATTTTTCCCCATAATGGTAGTATTGCTTGAAATTTTCTATCTCTTCCTTGTTTTGCACTCCCTCCTGCTGAGTCACCCTCTACAATATATACTTCACATTCATCTGGATTTTTACTACTACAATCTGCTAATTTTCCTGGTAATGTGCTTGTTTCTAAATTACTTTTCTTTCTTACTAATTCTCTTGCTTTTCTTGCTGCTTCTCTTGCTCTCGATGCACTAATACATTTTTCTAGGATTGCTTTTGCAACAGATGGGTTTTCTTCTAAAAAGCTTGATAATGCTTCATTTACCATACTTTGTACTACACCTGTTACTTCGCTATTTCCTAGTTTCGTTTTAGTTTGACCTTCAAATTGTGGTTCTTTTACTTTTACTGATACTACGGCTGTTATACCTTCTCTTATATCTTCACCTTGCAAGTTATTATCTTTCTCTTTTAATATATTATGACTTCTTGCATAATCATTAAATACTTTTGTTAATGATCTTTTAAATCCTTCTAAATGTGTTCCTCCTTCTATTGTATTAATATTATTTACAAAAGTATATATATTTTCTGAATAACTTGATGTATATTGAATTGCTATTTCTACTGGAACTTCTCCATTTTTCTCTATATATATCGGAGATTTATGTAATTTTTCTTTGTTTTTATTTAAATATTCTACGAATGAAATTAATCCACCTTCATAACAGAATTCTGCTTTCTTAGGAGTTTCTTCTCTTTGATCTTCTATTGTTATTTTTAAACCTTTTGTTAGAAATGCGATTTCTCTAAATCTTTTTTCTAAAACTTCATAATCATAGTCTAGACTTTCAAAAATTGTATCATCTGCCAAGAACCTTACTTTTGTTCCTGTTTCTTTACTATCTCCTATCCTTTGTAGCTTTTGTACAGTTTTTCCTTTTTCGAATTTCATATTAAAAATTCCGCCATCTCTTTTTATTGTAACTTCTGTCCAGCTAGATAGTGCATTTACAACTGATGCTCCAACTCCATGAAGTCCTCCTGATACTTTATATCCACTATCTCCTCCAAACTTTCCTCCTGCATGCAAAACAGTATATACTGTTTCTGCTGTTGATATATGCGTCTTTGGATGTATTTCTACTGGTATTCCTCTACCATTATCTGTTACACTTATAATATTTCCTTTTTCTATTACTACATTAATTTCTGTACAATATCCAGCTAATGCTTCATCTACTCCATTATCAACTATTTCGTATACACAATGATGTAATCCTCTTACAGATGTACTTCCTATATACATTCCTGGTCTTTTTCTTACGGCTTCAAGTCCTTCTAATACTTGTATTTGTTCTGCGCCATATTTATGATTGTATTTTTCCATCTATTTTTCCTCCTCAACTCTTCCACTTTTTACATTATATACTAAAACTTTTTTATTTTCAATATCTATTTTTTCTGTACATGTAATAATTACTTGTACTTCTTCAATTTTTTCTAAAAAGTTTTTTCTTCTGTTTTTGTCCAATTCCGACATAAAGTCATCTAATAATAATATTGGAGATTCTCCTATTTCTTCTTTTACAATATTTAATTCTGATAATTTTAAAGATAAAATTGCTGTTCTATGTTGACCTTGTGATCCATACATATTTAATTCTTTATTATTTATATAAATTGTAAAATCATCTCTATGAATTCCTTTTGTTGTATAACCTTTTATAATATCTAATTTTCTTCTTTGTTTTAGTAACTCTAAATATTTTTCCTTTGATATACATTCACTTATATATTCAATTTCTATTTCTTCTTTGTCATTAGTAATTTCTGAATGTACTTTTTTTATTTTTTCTTTTATTTTTCCTACAAATTCTTTTCTATAATTATATATGTTAATTGCATATTTAGATAATTCTTCATCCCAAACATCTAACATATTTTCATTTTTATTATGTTCTCTTATTTGTCTTAAATAATTATTTCTTTGTTCTAAGGTTTTTAAATATAAATTTAAATTATACATATAATTAGGTCTTAGTTGACTAATCATTATATCTAGAAATCTTCTTCTATTCTGAGGTCCTCCTTTTAATATGTTTATATCATCTGGTGTAAAAATAACAACATTTATATTACCTAATAATTCACTTAATTTTTTTATTTTTATACCATTTATATATACTATCTTTTTATTTCCTAACTCTATTTCTATTTTTCCATCTCTATCTTTTTTTTCATATTCTATTTCTATATTTGCTTTTTCTTTTCCTAAGAAGATCATTTCTTTATCTTTTTTTGCTCTAAAAGATTTCCCCATACTTGATAAAAAAATTGCTTCAATTATATTTGTTTTTCCTTGTGCATTTTCTCCATAAAATAAATTTATATTTTTTTCTAAATTAATTTCTTGTTTTAAATAATTTCTAAAATTTTTTATTTTTATTTTTTTAATCCACATTTTTTTCTCCATTTTGTTTATTTTTATTTTTTATTTTAATTTTTTGTTGCTTTTTTAAATGAGTTTTCCACATGTTTTAAACTCTTTTTTTCTATTTTATTCTATTTTTTACTATTTTTTTCTAATTTTTTTGAATTTTTTATTATTTTCAATTTATTTTAATTTTTATTTTTTTTAATAAATTATATTAATAAAAAATAAAAATGTCTTATTTTTGATTTTAGAGATTATTTTTTATTTTTTATATAATTTTTTATATAATTTTTTATATTTTTTTCATATATTATTTTAATATAATTATATCTATTTAAAAAAAACATTAATTACTAATTATTTTTTTATAAATTATTTATATAAAAACTCTTTTTTTCTAATTTATTTAATTTTTTTTGATTTTATTCTAATTTTTTTGATAATTTATTGTTTAATTTTTATTTTTTATTTTTAAAAATTATCCACAATATATTAATCTATTTTTTAGCATTTATTTTTTGTCATATTTTTTTATTTATTTTTTTTATATTTTTTTTATATTTATTTAGTACAATTTATATTTCCTTTTCTCTCTTTTTCTCTTTATATATTTTTTTTACTATTTTTTTCTATTTTTTATAAATATAATTATATATATTTAAAAATTAGTTATCCACATTTTTTCATTAAATGTGGATAACACTTTTCTTTTTTTATTTATTCCTCTTTTAATCTTATTGGTAAAATCATGTATGTATAATCATCATTTTCTGTTGATTTTATTAGACATGGTGATATACTTGTTCCAAATTCTACATATACCTCTTCATCGTCTATTACTTTTAAACTATCTAAAAAATATTTTGGATTAAATCCAGCTTCTAGATTTTTTCCTTCTGTTGATACATAAAGTTCTTCTTTTGCATCTCCTGTTTGATTTGTACAAGATATTGTAACTTTTCCTATATCTACTTGTACTTTTACTGGATATTTTTTCTCTTTTTCTACTGCTGATGATGATATTAAACTAATTCTTTCAAAACTATTTTGTATATTATTTTTATTTACTTTTATTCTTGTTTCCCAATTATTAGGAATAACATTTTTATAATTTAAAAATTCTCCATCTAATATTCTTGTAACTATTTTACAGTTATCCATTTCAAATAAAGCTTGATTTTTTGCAACTCCTATTTTCACTGGATCAAATGAATCTAATAAAATTTTATTTACTTCGTTTAATGTTTTTCCTGGTATTACTGCTTTAAAGTTATTACTTTGTTTGTTTAAAAAGATACTTCTTAAAGCTAATCTGAAACCATCTACTGCTACTACTGTTAATTTATTGTTTTCTATTTCGAATAAACATCCTGTAAATATTGGTCTACTTTCTTCATTACTTACTGCAAATATTGTTTTTCTAATCATATTTTTTAATATTGTTTGATCTATTTCTATTGAATTTTCAATTTCTATTTTTGGAAGTTCTGGGAATTCTTCTGGATTCATTGTTGCTAATTTATATAAAGATCCTTCACATTCAATTTCTAATAGATTTTTTTCATTTAGTGTTATATGAATTTCTGTATCTGGAAGTTTTCTTATTATTTCACTAAACATTATTGCGTTTACTACTGTACTTCCTTGTTCTTTTACTTCACATTCCATTACATATTCTATTCCTATTTCTAAGTCATAAGTTGTTAATTTTATTTCATTATCATTTGTTTGTATTAAAATTCCTTCTAGTATAGGCATTGTAGTTTTTGATGCTACTCCTTTTACTACGGAATTAATGGCTTTTAGTATGTTTTCCTTGTAACAAACTATTTTCATTTTGAATCCTCCTTTATATTTATTATAATATATATAAATATTATTAGTAGTAATAGTATTAGGTACTGTGGAAACTGTGGAAAACTATGTTGATAGTTAGAATCCCTAGTAAAAATACTGTGTATAACTTAGTGGATAACTCGATGAATAATCCACAAGTGAAAAATTAAATTGTGTAAAATTGAGATGTCCACACCTTATAAACAGGTTATTAACATATGGTATGTGGATAACCAATTAGGCTGTTCCGTAAGAATAGATTGAATGGTGTCAATCCAAACAATAATTTTTCAAACATAAATTTTAAAAATATTATCTAATCTTAGTGTTTATCATTGGTTGCCATTTATAACTATGTTTTTCACACTATCCACAATTAATTTTGTGTTTGTTTTTTCTTTTATTTCTTTTTCTATTTTTCTACAAGCATGCATTACTGTTGAATGGTCTCTTCCACCGAAGTCTATACCTATTTGTGGATAAGACATGTTTGCTATTTCTCTACATAAGTACATTGCTATTTGTCTTGGGAAAGCTATATCATTTGATCTTTTATTTCCTGATAAATCATCTTTTTCTATGCTAAAATATTTAGAAACAGTTTCTTTTATGAAATCACAAGATATAACTTTTTCACTTTCATATTTGAATTCGTTTATTATTTTTTCTGCAAGTTCTATTGTTATTGAGCTATGTGTTAAAGAAGCTCTTGCAACTATTTTATTGAATACACCTTCTAATTCTCTAATGTTTGAATCAATTTTATTTGCGATATTTGAAAGTATAAAATCATCGATTATTATATTTTCATCTTGTGCCTTTTTTCGTAGAATGGCTAAACGAGTTTCGTAATCTGGGCAAGAAATATCTGCAAGTAATCCCCATTCAAACCTTGATTTTAATCTATCTTCTAAGAAAGGAATATCTCTTGGAGGTTTATCACTAGAAATTATTATTTGTTTTCCCTCTTCATATAGAGAGTTAAAAGTATGGAAAAATTCTTCTTGTATTCTTTCTTTTCCAGCTATGAACTGAATATCATCGATTAGTAGTACATCAATGTTTCTATATTTATTTCTGAACATTTCGTTTTTATTGTCCTTTATAGCATTTATTAATTGATTTGTGAATTTTTCAGATGTAACGTATAGAACATTGTAATTTTTATAAAGTTCTAGAATTCTATTTCCAATTGCATGCATTAAATGAGTTTTTCCTAAACCTACTCCTCCATATAGGAATAAAGGATTATAAGATTTAGAAGGTTCATTTCCTACGGCTAATGCTGCTGCATGTGCAAATCTATTGTTATTTCCAACTACAAATGTTTCAAATGTATATTTAGGATTTAATGTAGATTTGTTAGATTCAATTTCTTGTAAAGAATTTTCATCTTTTTCAGAAATTATTTCATTTTGTTCTTGTTTTTCTTTTGATAAATCTATTACTGAAAAAGTCCATTCTTTATTGGTAATGTATCTCAAAGTATTGAAAATTAATGGTCTATATTTATTTTCAATAAAATCTCTTTGGAATTCTGAAAGTGTTGTAAAAATTATATTATTTCCTTCAATACTTTTTATTCCAAGAGGAGCTATCCAAGTATCGTAAGATATTTTTGTAACTTCTGGCTCTAATTCTTTTTTTATATTTGCCATTAGTTCATCTTTGTCGATTTCCATTTATATCATCCTTTCTTTAAAATTATCCACAAAGTTATCCACAGTTGTTGATAAGTTCGTAATATTTTTGTAAAAATAGAGCCAATTTCTACGAACATAAATTCAAGTATTTTCAAGAAAAACAGTCTCTTTTTTTCACGTCCCTATAATAACAAATTTAAATATAATAAGTCAATAATATTGTGGAAAAAAATTTTAAAATGTGGAAAATTGTTTAAAAAACTGTGGAAAACTTTTAAAAATTTACAAATAAATGTCAAAAAAATGACTTTAAAAGGTAACATAAACATTTTTGAAAAAATTTTTAGGAGACATAAAAAATAAAAAATAGAAAAAAATTTTTTTTAAATATTAAAAATTACTTGACATTTTTTGCTTTTATACTGTATAATCGATATACTTGTTAAATTACAAATAATTTCCAAGAAATTGGAATTTTATAAAAACAAATCAGTAGGAGGTGCTAGAATTGAAAAGAACATATCAACCAAAAAATAGACAAGAAAAGAAAGAACATGGATTTAGAAAAAGAATGAAAACAAGAGCAGGAAGAAATGTTTTAAAACAAAGAAGAGCAAAAGGTAGAAAAAAATTAACTGCTTAAAATGTTTTTCATTATGATTACTAGAAGGCCGCAAAAGCGAGCCTTTTACACGTAGTATTAGACAAAATTAATATAAGCAATGGGATTTTACCTTGTTTTTAGAAGGGGATTATCCGTAATGAAAAAAACAAAGATGTTGAAAAAAAATTATGAATTTAAGGAAGTTTTATCAAGGGGAAAATATTATTCCGGAGAAAATATTGAAGCTTTTATAAAAAAGACAGATGATTTAAAGTATAATTTTTTGGGAATTGCTATTAGTTCAAAAATTGCAAAAGCAGTTAAGAGAAATTATATAAAAAGATTAATAAGAGAAAGTTATAGAAGTATAGAAGAAGAAATAAGTACAGGAAATAGAATAGTTATTTTATGGAAGAAGAAAAAAGATGTAAAAGAAGCATCTTTTTCTGAAATAAAAGAAGATATTAGGATAATATTTGATAAAGCTAAGTTATTTCGAGGATAGTAAATGAAAAAAATATTGATTTTTTTTATAAATGGATATCAAAAATATGTATCTACATATTTACAAGCTAAAAATATTCATTGCAAATTTTATCCATCATGCTCAGAATATACAAAACAAGCGATAAATAAGTATGGTGTAGTAAAAGGAGTAATCTTAGGAATTCATAGAATTTTTAGATGTAATCCTTTTTCAAAAGGTGGATATGATCCATTAAAATAGAACTAGGAGGAATTACTAATGTTCGAGTTTTTTGCAAATATTTTTGGTTATTTGTTAGAATTATTATATAATCTAGTTAATAACTATGGATTAGCAATAATATTATTTACTATTTTGATAAAAATTATATTGTTACCATTATCTATAAAACAACAAAAGTCATTGAAAAAAAGTACAGAAATGCAAGAGAAAATGAAGGTTATTCAATTTAAATATAAAAATAATCCTGAAAAATTAAATCAAGAAATTATGAATTTATATAAGTCAGAAAAAATAAGTCCTTTTAGTGGTTGTTTAACAGCAATAATTCAATTATTATTGTTATTATCTATTTTCTATTTGGTAAGAAGCCCATTGACATTTATGGAAAAAATGCCATCAGAAGATATAAATAAATATGTTTCTCAATTACAAGAAGAAGGAAAAGAAGTAAGTTCTGTTTATCCAGAGATAGATTTAATACGTGAATATAATTGGTTAAAAGAGAAAAATCCAGATGATGCTAATATAGATAAATTGAATCTTCAAATGAATTTCTTAGGATTAGATTTAAGTAAGATACCACAACAAAATATGACAGATTATACTGTTTATATAATTCCAGCATTATATATACTTTCATCATTTATTTCAATTAGAATGACTACTTCAATGCAACAAAAACAACAGCAAAAGAATAGTAAAAAGACTAAATTAATTGATGGACAAACAGGAAAAGAATTATCAGAGGAAGTAAAAGAGGAAGAAAATGAAATAGATGCTGTTATGCAAACAAATAAAATGATGTCTTGGATGATGCCAATAATGTCTATATCAATTGCATTTATAGCTCCTTTGGGATTAGCATTATATTGGTTAATGAATAATGTTTTAATTATTATAGAAAGATTAGTTTTGAATAAATTTTTGAAGACTGAGGAGGAATAGACATGGAAAATACTATTATTGCAGAAGGAAAAACTACAAATGAAGCAATAGAAAATGGATTAAAAAAATTAAAAGTTTCCAGAGACAAAGTTGAAATAAAAGTACTGGAAAATGAAGATAAAAGAAGTTTTTTTAGTATATTAGCTCCAAGAGTTGTAAAAGTAGAATTAAAATTAAAAGAAGAATCAAAAGTAAATATAAAAGAGAAAAAAGAAATAATATTAAGTGAAGAAGAGCAAGAAAAAGCAAAAAATAATGTGGAAATGTTTATGAAGGATTTTGTAAAGCAATTACCAGAAGACACAGAGTATAGTATTGAAAAAGGAAAATCAGGATTAAATGTTTCTATAAATAGTGAAAAACTTGGTTTTTTAATAGGGTATAGAGGAGAAACTTTATATGCAATGCAAAACATTTTAACAGCAGTTGCAGGAAAAGGCTTAGAACAAAGAGTAAGAGTAATATTAGATATTGAAGGATATAAAGCAAAAAGAGAAAAAACATTAGAAGAATTAGCAGAAAAAGTAGCAAAAACAGTAATAAGAACTAGAAAACCTGTTAAATTAGAGCCTATGAAAGCTTATGAAAGGAAAATAATTCATAGTAAGTTGCAGGAAAATAATAAAGTAGAAACTACAAGTATTGGAGAAGAACCACATAGAAGAATAGTAGTTTCATTAAAAAATAATTGAATATTAATAAAATCAGAGGTCAAAGGTCGGATTTTACATTATTTTGTAATAGATTTTTGACTTCTTTTTTGTTATTATATAAAAAACACTTTTAAAAAGTTACATAATGTGGTAAAATTAGATATAATTATTTTGAATGAGATGAGAAAGGATGGTAAAAAAATAATGAGTACAATAGCTTCTATATCTACGGCTCCTCGGGATAGGAGGAATTGGAATAATTAGAATGAGTGGCAAAAATTGCTTTAATATTTTAGAAAAAATTTTTGTTCCCAAAAATAAACAAAAAATAGAAGAAATAAAAGGATATACAATTAAATATGGAAATATTGTAGAGAATGGAAGAGTAATTGATGAGGTTTTAGTTTCATATTTCAAGGCTCCAAAAAGTTATACAACAGAAAATATGTGCGAGATAAATTCTCATGGTGGAAATATAGTAGTAAAGAAGATATTAGAAATGTGCTTAAAAAATGGAGCAAAATTAGCAGAACCAGGGGAATTTACTAAAAGAGCGTTTTTGAATGGAAGAATAGATTTGCTTCAAGCTGAATCTGTTATTGATATTATAAATGCAAAATCTGAAAAAGAGTTAAAAACCGGTATAAAACAGTTGAAAGGTTCTCTGTCAAAAGAGATTGAAAAAATAAAACAGGAAATTATGGATGTAATGGTAAATATAGAAGTCACAATTGATTATCCAGAATATGATGTAGAAGATGTAACAAATATACAAATTTCTGATATGCTTGATTCAATAGAAATAAAATTAGATAAATTGAGGAGAAGTTTTGATAATGGTAAGATAATAAAAGAAGGTATAAAAACAGCAATTATAGGGAAACCAAATGCTGGTAAATCATCTCTTTTAAATGCTATTTTAAAAGAGGATAGGGCTATTGTTACTGAAATAGAGGGGACAACGAGAGATACAATTGAAGAATTTGTGACTATTAATGGAATTCCTTTAAAACTTATAGATACAGCGGGTATAAGAGAAGCGAAAGATGAAGTAGAAAAAATAGGAATTTCTAAATCACGAGAGATTGCAAATGAGGCAGATCTAGTGATTGCTATATTTGATGCTACAAAGGAATTTACAAAAGACGATATAGAGATTTTAAATATAATAAAAGGAAAAGAAGCAATAATAGTACTAAATAAAATAGATTTACAGACAAAAATTAAAGAGGATGATAACAGATTGCTAGAATTTAGTAAAAATATTGTTTCAATATCTGCTCTTAATAATATGGGACTTGAAAAAATATATAATAAAATAACAGAATTATTTAATCTAGATCAGATTAATTTGGATAATGAAAACTTAATAACTAATATTAGACAAAAAAATTTAATAGAAGAAGCAATTAAAGATCTCAAAAATGCAAAAAAGAGTTTAAATTTAGGAATGCCAATAGATATAGTTGCTATTTCTATAAAGGGAATCTTAGAAGAGTTAGGAAAAATAACAGGAGAAGAAGTTAGTGAAGATATAATAAATGAAATTTTTTCAAAATTTTGTTTAGGAAAATAAATATTTATATAATGTAAAAATAAAACCAAACTAGACGCGTGAGAATCGAAAATAAGAAAATTTTAACATAAAACAATATAACTTTATGCTTTGAATATAAAAAACAATTAAAAAACGTTCTAGGGACGATTATACATGAGCATAAAAAATAAGGTTAATATTTTTAAATATGTGACAAATGATTTAATTTATAAGTAAACCAAAAATATGAAAGTAAATAAAACCTTAGAGTTTGTAACATTCAAACATGTTTTGTACAAACAAAAAATTGCAAGTAACATAATTTTAAGAGTGAATAAAAATAAAAAGGTTTAATTTTACTAAAACGACTAAAAATGTATATAAATGAAAGAAAATATCAATTCGACAAAATACGACATTCAGAACTGATTAGTATAGATTTTCTAATAATGAAAAAAAACACTGATTTCTGTTTCACAAGGAAGTGTGGAACAATCATAGTAAATAATTGATATATACAAGGTTTTAGAATATTTTTAGTTGTGGAACATTATAGAATATTGTTAATAAAATGTGGATAATTAAGAAAGGAAGCAATAGATATGGAATATTTTGCAGGAGAATATGATATGGCAGTAGTTGGAGCAGGACATGCTGGGTGTGAGGCTGCCTTGGCAGCAGCAAGATTAGGTATGAAGACACTTATTTTTTCTATTAGTTTAGAAGCGATAGCTAATATGCCTTGTAACCCTCATATAGGAGGAAGTTCAAAGGGTCATCTAGTAAGGGAAATAGATGCACTTGGCGGAGAAATGGGTAAAAATATAGATAAAACAATGATACAAATAAAGATGCTAAATACGTCAAAAGGACCAGCAGTACATTCTTTAAGAGCACAAGCTGATAGAAAGAAATATCAAGCTGAAATGAAGCATACGTTGGAAAAGCAAGAAAATCTTGAAGTGAAACAGGGAGAAATTGTGGATATCTTAGTTGAAAATGGAAGGATTTCGGCGATTAAAACTGATGTTGGAGCAGTTTATAAAGTAAAAGCTGTTATTTTAGCAACTGGTACATATTTGAAAGGAAAAATATTTATAGGAGATTATAGTAAAGAAAGTGGCCCAGATGGAGATGCAGCAGCAAATGAGTTATCAAATTGTTTGAAAAAATTAGGAATAGATTTAGTGAGATTTAAGACAGGAACACCTGCAAGAATAAATCGTAGGAGTATTGATTTTAGCAAGATGGAGGTACAAAAAGGAGATCAAGGAATAGAGGCCTTTTCTTTTGAAGATGAACCAAAAGATTTTGATCAAGTAGATTGTTATTTAACTTATACAAATGCTAAAACTCATAAGATTATTATGGATAATTTGCATCGATCACCTTTATATGGAGGAAAGATAGAAGGAACCGGACCTAGATATTGCCCTTCAATAGAAGATAAAGTGGTTAGATTTAGCGATAAGCCTAGACATCAAGCATTTGTTGAACCAGTTGGTTTGGATACAGAAGAGATGTATATACAAGGAATGAGTTCTTCATTACCAGAGGATGTTCAAATAGCTTTATACCATACAATTCCTGGCCTAGAAAAAGCTGAATTTACTAGACCTGCTTATGCAATAGAATATGATTGTATAGATCCTTCAAACTTAAAATTATCTTTGGAATATAAAGGAATAGAAGGATTGTTTATGGCAGGGCAAATAAATGGAACTTCTGGGTATGAGGAAGCAGCTTGTCAAGGTCTTATTGCAGGAATAAATGCTACCCAAAAAATAAAAGGAAGAGCTCCTCTTATTTTAGATAGATCACAAGGATATATAGGAGTACTAATTGACGACATTGTTACAAAAGGAACAAATGAGCCTTATCGTATGATGACTTCTAGGGCAGAGTATAGATTATTACTAAGGCAAGATAATGCAGATTTGAGATTAACTGAAATTGGACATGATATAGGATTAATATCAGAAAAACGATTTGAAAAATTTTTAAAGAAAAAAGAAAATATAGAAAAAGAAATAAAAAGATTAAAGAAATTAGTTGTAAAACCAGAAAAAAGGGTAAATGAATTACTTGTAAAATATGGGACATCAGAATTAACTACTGGTACAAAAATGTCTGAACTTCTAAAAAGAACAGAATTAGATTATGAAAAATTAGCTGAAATAGATGAAGATAGACCTGAATTAACAAAACAAGAAAAAGAAGAGGTAGAAATTCAGATAAAATATGAAGGATATATAAAAATGCAAGAAGCACAAGTAGAAAAATTTAAAAAATTAGAAACTAAACTTCTTCCAGAAAATATTAATTATGAAGAATTAAAAGGTATTAGTTTAGAAGGAAGGCAAAAACTTAATAAGTTTAGGCCTCGTTCAATAGGACAAGCTTCAAGAATATCTGGTGTTTCACCAGCAGATATATCAGTCTTGTTAGTATATTTACAGCAGATGAATAAAAATTAGATTAAAGGAGAAAGTTAATGAAGTTAGAAGAGTTCAAGATTAAAATGGATAAATATGCTATAAATCTAGGAATAGAATTATCTGAAAAACAAATAGATAAGTTTTATGAGTATATGAATTTGCTATTGGAATGGAATGAAAAAATAAATTTAACAGCAATCGTTGATAAAGATGAGATAATTTTGAAACATTTTATAGATTCTATTACTATTTCAAAATATATTCCTTCCGGAACAAGAATAATAGATGTAGGTACTGGTGCTGGATTTCCAGGCATACCTTTAAATATAATTAGGAATGATGTAGATATAGTTTTATTAGATTCTTTACAAAAAAGAATTAACTTTCTAGATACTATTATAAAAGAACTAAATCTAAAAAAAATAGAGACTATACATTCAAGAGTAGAAGAGTTAGCTAAAAATAAAAAGTATAGAGAAAAATTCGATATTGCAACATCAAGAGCAGTTGCTAATCTTTCAACACTGTCTGAGTACATGATTCCATTAGTTAAAGTTGGAGGACAGGCTATTTGCATGAAAGGTGCTTTAATTGAAGAAGAGCTAGAAGATTCCAAAAAGGCAATTAGTGTTTTAGGTGGAAAAGTAGATAAATTATATAATTTCAATTTACCAAATACTGATATAAAAAGAAATATAGTTATTATTGATAAAATAAGTAATACCCCTATTAAATATCCTAGAAAACCTGGAACTCCATCAAAGGAGCCTATTAGATAGTTAAATTGATTTTATATGTAATTAAATATTATTAAAAAGTCATAGAATTTTTAGAAAATTTATTGACTTTTTTTATATATTTTTATATCATTATAATAGATGAAAAGTAAAACTTATTAATAAAACTTTACTAAAAATAGGAGGCATGAAAATTGGGAAAAGTTATATCAGTAGCAAATCAAAAAGGAGGAGTAGGAAAAACTACTACAACAGTTAATTTAGGGACTATATTAGCTAAAAAAGGAAAAAAAGTATTATTAATAGATGCTGACCCACAAGGTAATGCTACAAGTGGTTTAGGTGTAGATAAAGATGTAGAATTGTCATTATATGATGTTCTAGTAAATGAAACAGAAATAGAGAATACTATTCAAGATACTATGATAAAAAATTTGAAATTATGTCCTTCTAATATTAATTTGGCAGGAGCAGAAGTTGAATTGGTGTCAATGATGTCGAGAGAACAAAGATTAAAAGAGAAACTAGAAGAGATAAAAGATAACTTTGACTATATTTTAATTGATTGTCCACCTTCATTGGGCTTAATAACTCTAAATTCATTTACTGCATCAGATAGTGTTTTAATTCCAGTTCAATGCGAATATTATGCTTTGGAAGGATTGGGACAATTGATAAATACTATAAATTTGGTAAAAAAACATTTGAATAAAAATATCCAAATAGAGGGTGCATTACTTACGATGTATGATATTAGAACAAATCTTTCAAACCAAGTTGTAAAAGAGGTAAAAAGATATTTTGAAAATAAAGTATATAAAACAGTTATACCAAGAAATGTAAGACTAAGCGAAGCTCCAAGTTATGGTATGCCAATAACAGAATATGATCCACGATCAAAAGGAGCAAAGAGCTATATTAAATTTGCAAAAGAATTTATAAAAATTAATGAAGAAGAAAAGAAAGCAAAACATATGGCTTAGATAAAATATGTATTTAGAAAGGAAAGTGATATATAATGCCTAAAATGACAGGATTAGGAAAAGGATTAGATGCTTTATTTGGTTCAGCACCAGAAGAAGAACAAATGCAAGAAAATGATACTTTAAAGAATTTGAAGATAACAGAAGTAGAACCAAATAGAGATCAGCCTAGAAAGAGGTTTGACCAAGAAGCGTTAGAAGAATTAGCAAATTCTATAAAAGAATATGGACTAATACAACCAATAGTTGTAACTAAAAAGGATGGATATTATAGTATAATAGCAGGAGAAAGAAGATGGAGAGCTTCTAAAATTGCTGGCTTAGAAGAAATACCTGCAATAATAAGAGAAGATAATGAAAGAATAAATTCAGAAATATCATTAATAGAAAATATGCAAAGAGAAGACTTAAATCCTTATGAAAAAGCACTAGGAATAAGAACTCTTATTGATAATTATGGTCTTTCGCAAGAAATAGTTGCTAAAAAATTAGGTAAGAGCAGAAGTACTATTGCTAATTGGGTAAGAGTTTTAAATTTAGATGAAAAAGTATTAGAGATGGTAAAAGAGGGAAAGCTTTCAGAAGGTTATTGTAAAGCTTTGTTAATGATAGAACCTGAAAAACAGTATGAAACAGCTATTCAGATGCTAGAAAGAAATGCTACTGTTAGACAAGTTGAAAAAAAAGCATCTAAAAAAGAGACAAAAGAAGAACAAAAAAGAAATCATGTATTGTATAAAAATATAGAAGATAGTTTTCAACATTTTTTTGGATCAAAAGTAAGATTAGATCCAGGCAAGAGAAGAGGTAAAATCATAATAGAATATACTTCAAATGATGATTTAGAAAGATTATTAGATTTAATTAAATAGATAATATAAAAGAAAGAAGAGTGATTATATGGAAATAGTAATGGATTTCATAAAACAAGATACATTTTTATTAGTTTGGCTAATAATAACAGTTTTACTATTATTAGGATTTATAATAATGATATCTAAATTATATAGTTTAAATAAAAAATATAGAACCTTTATTGAAAAATTAGGAAATGGTAAAAATATAGAAGAAGATTTAGAAACTTATATGTATAGGGTTGAAAAAGTAGAAAAACAAAATGCGGAAATAACCAATTATATAAAAACATTAGATGAAGATTTAACAAAATGTATTCAAAAGGTGGGAATAGTTAGATATAATGCTTTTAAAGATACAGGAAGTGATTTGAGTTTTACACTTGCTTTATTAGATGAACACAATGATGGAGTAGTTTTAAATGGTATTTATTCGAGGGAAATGTCTAATATTTATGCAAAACCGATTAAAAATGGAAAATCTACATATACTATGTCAGAAGAGGAAACTCAGGCTGTCCAAAAAGCAATAAATTCAGAAAATAATATTAGAATAGATAAGTAATATTTTTTCTGTTTAGAAATATTTTACTAATTGAGTAAAAAAAATAAAAATTCTATTGACAAATGTTATTAAAAATGCTAATATAAATACTGTCGCTGGACATTTGTCCAATATATGGAGAGGTGGTCGAGTTGGTTTATGGCACCAGTCTTGAAAATTGGCGTGCGTTTGTAGCGTACCGTGGGTTCGAATCCCACCCTCTCCGCCAAAAAAATAAAGTTAGATACTTCGTTTAAAGCTTTGAATATCTAACTTTTATTTATAAGATGGAGATGTACCCAAGTGGTGAAGGGGACTGTTTGCTAAACAGTTAGGTCCCGAAAGGGGCGCGGAGGTTCGAACCCTCTCATCTCCGCCAAAAAATGAAGTAATATAAGGTTTCAGAGCTTTAGATTACTTTTTTTATGTATTTTTGTTTTAGTGATAAAAAATTATAAAACAAAAAATGATATAAATTAGATATATTAGATATATTATATATTTTAAAGTTTATAAATATAAAAAATAAAAGAATATTAGCGAATCTTAAACTAATAAAATATATTATGTAAAGGTAAACTTGTGGCAGTGAAACAAATTTTAGTGCATATTAATATAGCAGTGACAAGTAATTGAGTAAATAGATATATAGAAAAACCGATTTTAAAGTGTTTTAAAAGGCTTAAATCAATAAAAGAAACAAATATTTATATGAAATGTAGATTTTTATTTAAAATATGATATAATGTAAAGGGAGGTACAAAAATGCCAATTGAATTTAAAAAATATTTTTGGGACACAGAATATGAAAAGTTAGATATAAAAAAGAATATGAAATATATAATAAGTAGGCTATTTTGTGAAGGAAATTGGAAAAGCATAAAATGGCTAAAAAGTACTTATACAAAAGAAGAAATTATAGAAACAGCAAAAACAAGTAGAAGATTAACACCAATAACAGCAAACTTTTTAAAAAATGTATATGATTTAAAAAAAGAAGAAATGCAGTATTATATAAATAATGGAAATATGAATTATACATTTGGGAAGTAATTGATAAAAATAGATATAATATATTAAAAAAAGTAGTAGAAACAATAAGTTTAAAAAGTTACTATTTAGCAGGAGAAACAGCATTAGCATTACAAACAGGAATAAGAGAATCATTTGATTTTGACTTTTATACAAAAAGAGTTTGACGAAAACTTATTGATACAAGAATTAGAAGCAATAAGAGAATTAGAAGTAACAGTATGTAGAAAAGGAGCAGTACATGTTATTTTAAATGGGGTACAATTAACATTTTTATATTTTAAAAATAATTTAGTAGCAAACAAAGTAGTGGTAGAAGATATAAAAGGTTTATATTTAGCAAGTATAGAAGATATAGCAATAATGAAGCTAGTGGCAATAAGCCAAAGAGGAACAAAGAAGGACTTTTTTGATTTATACTATATTTGCAATAATTTTAATATAACAATAACAGATATATTAAAAATGTTAAAAGAAAAATATGATGAAAATAAAATTAACTATGCACATATAATACAAAGTTTATCATATTTTGAAGATGCAGAAGATGAAAATTTGTCAAAAGTTTTTATTGATTATGACTGGCAAAAAATAAAAGAATATTATATAAAAGAACAAAAAAATATATATAGCGAAAATTAATAAAATTAGGATTAAAGTGAAGAATAGGTGGAGAATAAAGATGCAGGAACAGCTAACAAAGGAGACAGAGTAAAAGACACGAGCATACTTTTGTTAGGCAGTTAGAGCTCGAAAGTGGCGTGGGGGTTCGAAACAATTCGTTTCCGCCAGTAATATACTAGATTGTTTTTCTAGTATTTTTTTATGGTAAATGTAGTATTATTGACTTTTATGCGAAATAAAAAAATAGAGCGATTACCAAAAAACAATTTATATACTAAAAAAGAAAAGAAAAAAGTTGAAAATTGATAAAATATAGGATATAATATATTTAGATGCAGTATAAGAAGGTGTATGTATGAAAAAAAGTAAGGAATTAATACTATGTTTAGTTATAATAATATTATGCAACCTATTTGTTTTTAAAGATTTTTCATATGCAGAAAACATTGAAGGAGAAAGTATTATAAAAGTTTCAGAAACAACAACTATTGATGAGACTATCCAAGGGGCAAAAGATTTTATTTCTGAAGCTGATACAACGGGAACGATAGATGAGTCTTCTTTAAAAAATAATATAGACTATATATATAATATATTTTTTGCTTGTGGAATGGTTGTAGCTGTTGCTTGTGGTGCTTATTTAGGAATTAGATTTATGTGCTCTTCTGTCGAAGGAAAGTCAGAAATTAAAGAACTATTAATTCCTTACGTGGTGGGCTGTGTGATTATTTTTGGCGCATTTGGAATTTGGAAAATAGTAATAATTATTATGGAAAGATTTAATTAGTTATATGAGAGGAAAGAAAATGATAAAAAAAAGGTTGTTTTTTTTAATACTTATTATAAGTATGGTAATTGGTTTAAGTATTAATAATATATCTTATGCAGAAGATGATGAAGTAAAAGAATCACCTCCTTTTTCAGATGGGTCATGGGTTACACCAGACGATTATAAACCAGGAGATTTAGCAAATGCAGATTCTATCCAAGATATGGGAAACAACATAATAGGAATTATACAATTTGTAGGAAGTTTCCTTTCGGTAATAGTTTTGGTTGTTTTAGGAATTAAATACATGATGGGTAGTGTTGAAGAAAGAGCTGAATATAAGAAAACAATGTGGCCTTATATAGTTGGTGCACTTTTACTATTTGCAACAACCACATTATTATCAATAATAGAATCATTATCAGGGGAAATTTAGGAGTGATGGACAATGAAAAAAAATATAAAAATTATTATTATTCTATTGACAATCTTTTTGATTTTAAGTATTATTTTTAGTAATGTATATGGTTTTTCAGTTGAAAATTTAACAGGGAATAAAGTAACAAATCCAGAAGCAAAAAATTTGGGAAATAAGGCTATTACTATAATAACAAGCATAGGAAGTGTATTATCTGTAATTATTTTAATTATTTTAGGATTAAAATATATGTTAGGTAGTGTTGAGGAAAAAGCAGAGTATAAAAAAACATTGTTACCCTATGTTATAGGTGCAGCGTTTGTTTTTTGTGCATCTGTTATAGCGGGAGTTTTATATAATGTTATGAAAGACTTATAGTATTATAGAAATATGTTTTTATAATCAATGTTATTAATGTTTCTTATACAATTAATTTTATAAGTATAAGGATGAATTTATATAAAAATAATAAGAAGGAGGAGAACAAAATGAAAAATATTTATAAGATAACTTTATCTATAATTTGTATAGCAATAATCTTGGTTTCATTTGGGACAACAGTTTTTGCTACAGTTACAGGGGTCGAAGATCCATCAACTTTATTAGGACAAGATGTACAAGGAACTGAGAGAATAACAAGTATAGGTAATCAACTAATAACAGTATTAACTATTGTTGGTACAGTTGCATCAGTTATTGTTTTGATTATTTTAGGTCTTAAATATATGATGGGTAGTGCAGAAGAGAAGGCAGAATACAAAAAAACAATGATGCCATATATTATTGGTGCAGCGTTAGTATTTGCAGCATCTGCAATAGCTGGTATACTATACGGATTCTTAAATAATGTTTCAGCTTCTTAGAAACAAAACTGTCAACATAATTGACGTTTTATGTTACAATTATAATACAAAAATATTACATTTTAACAAAAAAAGTAGAAATAGTTACATATTTCTACTTTTTTTGTTATAATAGTATATAAGGATAATTATAATTTATAAAGGAGAGAAAAATGGGAACTTATAATATACCTAGAAATGTAAAGGGAGAAGGTAGAATTCTATTTATTTTTTCAACAAAGGCTTTGATTTATTCCGGTGTAGGAGCTTTGGCAGGGGGATTGTTTTATGTCATATTTAATATGATAGGCTTAACTTTTATTGGTATTGCGTTTGTAGTATTATTTGGACTTATTGGATTTATAATAGGTACTTTTAAAATTCCGAATTTATCAAGATTTGAGATAACTAGAAAAGCTGGTGGAGAAGATATCGATGAGATTATAAAAAGAGCAATTAAATTTAAAATGAATAAATCAAAGATATATGTATATACAAAGGAGGACGATAAAAATGAGTAACATAGATCAAACAACGCAGATGTTATCTATAATACTAATATGTGCAATTGTCATATTAATAGTGTTAGCAATTGTATATGTGATATTGAACAGAAAAGAGAAAATTAGCAAGGTAAAAAAACAAAATGATAGTATAGATAGAATAAATGATAAAAATAAAGAAAAGACATCAAATGATGGAAAAAAATCTGTTTTTGAATTTATGGAATTTGATGGAATAGAAGACAACATGATAATACAAAAAAATGGAAAAAAATATATAATGGTTATCGAATGTCAAGGAGTTAACTATGATTTGATGTCTGGTGTAGAAAAAACAGGAGTAGAAGAGGGTTTTGTACAATTCTTAAATACTTTAAGGCATCCTATACAAATTTATATACAAACTAGAACTATAAATTTGGAAAATAGTATTAATACATATAAAAAGAAAATTTCGGATATTGAAGCAAATTTATTTAAAATGAGACAACAATATCAAGAGATGGTAGATTCTGATATGTTTTCAAAAGAAGAAGTAAATAAGATTTTTTTTGAATTAACAAAACAAAATAATTTGTATGAATACGGAAGAGATATAGTGTATAATACAGAAAAAATGAGTCTAAATAAAAATATATTGAGTAAAAAATATTATATTGTTATATCGTATTATGCATCAGAAATGGGAAAAGTAGAATATGACAAAAATGAGGTTGTTTCAATTGCTTTTTCAGAGTTATACAATAGAGCACAGTCTATAATAAGAGGAATTTCCCCATGTGGAGTTAGTGGAAAAATATTAAATTCAACAGAATTAGCCGAATTACTTTATGTTGCATACAACAGAGATGAATCTGAAACTTTTGATTTGAAAAAGGCAATGACAGCACAATATGATAGTTTATATAGTACAGCGCCTGATGTGTTAGAAAAGAGAATGAAAGAGTTAGATAAAGAAATTGAACAAAGAGCAACAGATTCTGTAAAAGAAAAGGTAGAAAGATATAAATCTAGATATAGAGAAAAAGTAGAACAAAAAGAATCTTCAATAGAGCAATTGGCAGATGAAATGGCTAAATTGATTTTAGAGGAAAATAGACAATATTTAGGTGATGATGTTGTTGATGATATTATGAAAGAGGAGGAATTAAAAAATGAGAAACAAAAAACAAAAAGAAAATCAAAAGCAAGAAATACAGAAAACTAAAAATTTACCAGAAGATTTGTTTAAAAGAACAACAATAAAAGAATTAATTGCTCCATCTGGAATAGATGCTTCAAATGCCGACAGATTAGAAATAATTTCTAATTTAAAAAGATATGCAAGAAGTTTCTTTGTATCTACTCTTCCTAGAATGTGTACTTTTCCAGAATTATTTAGGGATATGTATTTGTTTGGAGATGTAAATACATCAGTATATATAAATCCAATTCCTGAATCAAGATCACAAAATGAATTAAATAGAGTAATAAATGAATTAGAAACGGAAAGAATTGTTGCACAAGATAAAGGAAATATAAATAGAGAGAGCAATCTGGCACAGAAAAGAATAGAAGCAGAGCATTTAAGGGATGAAATTGCAGCGGGATATAATAAATTGTTTGAGGCTTCAATTATAACAACTTTATTTACATATAATTTGGAAGATATGGAGAGATTGACAAAATTGTTAGCAACAGAAATGTCAAAATCCTTAGTTGGAATTAAAAGTGCATGGGCAATGCAAGAAGATGCATTTAAAAGTAATTTACCTTTAATGGATAATAAGATAAGCAAAGAGCATACTTTTGATAGAAGATCTATGGCAACAACATTTCCATTCACAACATCAGAAATTGGACATTCAACAGGAGTTCCATTAGGATTTAATAAACAAACAGGAACCCCAATATTGTTTGATAATTTTCATCCGTCATTAACAAATTATAATATGGTTATATTTGCTAAATCTGGTGCGGGTAAATCAGTTACTATGAAAACATTAATATCTAGATCTTCTGTACTTATGGGAATCGAGAGCCTAGCATTAGATGCAGAAGGAGAATATTCAATAGTTGCAGAAAGTTTAGGAGGAATCAATGTTGTATTGAGTCCAAATTCTAAAACCATTATAAATTTATTTGATTTAGAAACAGAAACAGTTAAAGATGAAATTACAGGGAGAGAAAGAGTAGTTGTAAATGTAGAAAATAAAGTAGAAGATGTTACTCAAGCTTTACTTACAATGGCAAGGGGTAGTACACGAAGTACAGATGTAAATGAGCTTACAAAGCAAATTATAGCCGAGTCTGTAGCAGAAGAATATGCTGCTATTGGAATAAATTCTAATCCAAATAGCTTATATAGAGAAAGTAGAAACTTTGATGGGCAAAATAGATTATATAGACAAAAAAAAGAAATGCCTACGATTGGTAGTTGGTATAGGAGAATTCAAAGAAAAGCAGAAGAAAATGTGAATTCCGACTACAATTTTCATTATAGTTATTTGTTAAAGGTTATGAAACAATATATTAGAGAATATGACGGTCAAATGGCATATTTTGATGGACAATCTACTTTTGAATTATTAGAAGGGGCACCTTTTATAAATTTAGATATATCTCAATTAGAGGAGAGATTTGCAAGACCATTGGCACAACAAATTTTGCTGTCATGGATATGGGAAAAATATGTAAAAAAGAACAGCGAAGATAGAAAAAAAGCTACTCAAAAAAGAGTTATTGTTGATGAAGCTTGGATGTTATTACCTTATCCGGAAGCAGTTGACTTTTTAAATACTATGGCCAGAAGAGCCAGAAAAAGAAATGTATCATTAGCTATTATTTCACAGAGATTTCAAGATTTCTATGAAAAACCAGAAGCACAAGTTGTATTAACATCGTCTGATACAAAATTATTTTTAGCACAAGATAAATCAGAAATACAATATTTAAAAGAAGTATTTAAACTAAGTGAGGGAGAAGCAAACTTTTTGATAACATGTTTTAAAGGAGAAGGACTTTTTAAAGTAGGTTCTGAATCTGCAATATTACAAATAACACCGACTCAAAAAGAATTTGAATTTGTTGAAACTAATTTAAATAAACTAGTAGCTATGAATAAAAAGAGACAAGGAGTATAGAAATGATTAATAATTTTACGAAAAAAGGATTTGTGCAAAAGATAATAATTATTTTAATATTTTTAACGATTTTCAATTTTCTTTATCCTAATATACCAACGTTTGCAGCTGATGATGAAGAGGAATCTATTAAAGGAGGAGTGTTATTAACACCTATCATTGATTTAATTACTGCTTTGTGTGAAGGTGTAATTTCACTTTGTCAGAAAAATGTTTTGGGTATGGGAGAAAGTTCTATACATGTGAATTCAGAAGATATTGGTTGGGGTATAGGCGCTGCTATTGGTGGAGCTATTGGTATTATAGGTGGTGCGGCGGCAGTAATTGCTGCACCATTCACTGCACGGAGGGTCTTTGGTAGCATTTGGAGCAGTAGCAGGTGGAGCACTAGGAGCAGTTGGAGGAGCAGCAATTGTTAATGCTCATGATAAAAAATTTCCAGATGAATATTATTTACCTTTTTATAGAATATCTCCACAAGAAATATTTGCAGATCAAATACCAGCATTACATATTAATTTTATCAATCCTAGAACATATGAAGGAGAAGAAGTTGTTGATGATGAAGGAAATCCAGTTGAAGATGAAAATGGAAATATAGAGACTAGAAATTCTGCAAAAGAATTAGCACCAATCATTTCAAAGTGGTATGTGGCCATTAGAAATGTTGTACTAGTAGCATTAATGGTTGTCTTATTATATATAGGAATTAGAATTGTTTTAAGTACAACTGCTTCTGAGAAAGCTAAATATCAGGAAAATATAAAAGATTGGCTTGTAGCTATTATAATTTTAGTTTTTATGCATTATATTATGGCTTTTGCTTTAACAATTACGGAATATATAACTGAAATGTTGAGAGGGCAAAATTCAATTGTAATATATCCTATTGAAGACTTTGATATCGATGCAATAGAAGACGAGGAAGCAAGAGCAATGATAGAACCAGCGGTGCAAGATGGAACATTAAATTATGCCACTAATCTTATGGGATATGCTAGAATACAAACTCAATTGGTTAGTAGAGATGATAATGGAAATGCACTTATTACTTGGGAGAGAATAGGTTATATTATAATATATGCAGTATTAGTAATATATACAGTAATGTTTTTGATAGTATATTTTAAGAGGGTTATATATATGGCTTTCTTGACTATTATTGCTCCATTAGTTGCATTAACATATCCAATTGATAAATTAAACGATGGTAAATCACAAGCATTTGATATGTGGTTAAAAGAATACTTGTATAACTTGTTATTACAACCATTTCACTTGTTGTTGTATACACTATTAGTTGGGTCTGCAATAGAATTAGCTACAACTAATATGGTATATGCAATTGTTGCGATAGGATTCTTATTACCTGCCGAAAAATTGTTACGTAAATTCTTCGGATTTGAAAAATCCGAAACAGCAGGAGCTATAATGGGTGGTGCTGTTGGAGGAGCTATGGCAATGACAGCAATCAACCAATTAGGAAAAATAAGAAGTTTGGGATCAAGAAATAAGGGAAAAGGAAATTCTGATGATTCAGGAGAAAGTGAGAAACCTATAAGAACAGCAGATAAAGGATCAGATGATTTATTTGCAGAAGGATTAGGGGGACAGAATAACAACTTAGGTATAGGAAACGGACAAGCTCAAACGACTACAAGTGCTGTTAATACAGTGGATAGACAAGGAGAAAATACAACTAATGAATCTTTTGAAGCTAATCAGATGATGAATATGCAAAATGGAAATACAAATAATAGTGATATGAGATTTTCAGGTGCGAATTTACCAGGAAACTCAGGAGAGAATATAAATGGTTTGATTAATAATAATCGAGACATAGATACCTTAGGAAGAAGTAAAAAACAAAAAATAGCGGCAGCAGCTAAAGTAGCAGGAAGATTTATGGGAAGAGGATTGTTAGGTGCTG
The DNA here is from genome assembly GCA_944388765.1 of uncultured Clostridia bacterium. Classification (GTDB taxonomy): domain Bacteria; phylum Bacillota; class Clostridia; order TANB77; family CAG-508; genus CAG-269. The sequence continues at coordinate 16,603 of CALXKA010000006.1, read as the reverse complement.
CAAGGAGAGCACCTGCTGCCATTGCCAAGGGATATGGTATGGCTACCGTAGGAACTATGGGGGCGATAGCAGGATTGGCATCAGATGATTATAGTAATGTATTAAAATATGGTGCAGCGGGAGCCGGCATTGGATATGCAGCAGGTGGAGCAGTAGCTGGCACAGCTTCTAATGTAGCTTCAAATGTAGTTTCAGGCGCAAAATCTGGAAGCAAAACAATTTCAAATGATTATTTAAGAGAACTTTATGGTGCTGACGCAGGAAAAGCTGCAAATAGAAAATTGGATAATAAATTCTTAAATGATAAAGAAGCTATAAAAAATTATAAAGAGGCATTTGGTAAAGTTGATTATAAAGAAGCAATGCAAAATGCATTAAAATATAGGGAATATGGTGTAACAGATGATAAGATGATTATAAAAGCTATGCAATTAGAAGGTTTATCAGATAGTGACAGAACTTCTAAGGAAAGAATTAGTTTAGCAAAAATAGCATCTACTGCTAAATCTGAAAAAGAATTACAAGATTATGGCAAGAGATTGGGCGAAAATGGTATAAGTGAAGAAAGAATTAAAGAAGTAAATAAAATTATTAGAAAAATGCAAAAGAGTTAATATATTTAAAGAGAGGGTATTATGAGAAAATTAAGGTTGTTTTATCAGAATAATAAGGAAAAGATATGGAAAATACTAGGAATTTCATTATTAATATTTGTATTAATACGATTGGCAAATTATTATATAAAAACAAATAATGATGAAATGGTACAGAACAATATTATTACAAATAATAATATTTCATATAACCCTTCTCAATCTGTTATTTCCGATTCAAATATATCAGATAAGGATACAGATGAAAATGCAGATATTTTAGATGATTTTGTAGAATATTGTAATAATCGGACTAATTGATGAGGCATATAGTTTAGTAAGCAATGCTTGTAAAGAAGAAATGTTTAATACAGTAGAAGATTTCTATAATAATTATTACAAAGATATATTTACAGAGAAGAAATCTTATGATGCCGAAGTTTGGGGAACATATAATGGTGTAGTTACATATAGAGTAAAATTATTAAAAGATATAATGTCAGCAGGAAAAATTCAAGAAGAATTTATTGAAGACTATTATTCAATTGTAAGAGAAGATGGAGAAAAAAAGCTTAATTTAAAGAATTTTGTTACAAAATTAGAGTTAGAGAATAGTAAATCAACAGAAGATATAGATATTAATTTGATAAGTAAAAAAGTATATATAGATTATGAAATTATAAAATTCAATGTGAAAAATAATTCTGGTAAGAGAGTTGTTTTAGATACGAAAGAAGATACAGAAACAATATTTATAAAGGATACAAATGGTGTAAGGTATCCTTGGTATGGACATGAAATAGCTAACAATCTTTTGGAGATTGAAAGTGGTCAAAGTAGAGAATTAGAGGTAAAATTTAATAAAATTTATAATCCAAATAGAAAAGATAATTCTATTAATTTTGAAGATATATACGTAGAAGGAGAAGATGGTATAAGTATAGAAATTGGAATACAATAAGGAGGAAAAAATGTCTAATATTACTAATAATGTAGTGTTTAGAAAATTGAAAAAGCACGGTAAGAGAATAATATTAATTCCAATTTTATGTTTTTTATTAGTTATTCCATTATTTTGGGGCGCTATAAAAGGAATTTTTGAAAGTGCTAGTGAAATTTTTTCAGATGTTGTTGATAATGTAGTAATTGTTGGAAATAACTTAGAGATTGATGAGGAATATTTAAGCGAAGCAAAAAAGAAATTAGAAAGAATGGGAATAGATGCAGATGATTTAGGTTTGGGAGGACACGAGGAATATCTAGAACGATTTCTAGAAGCAGAAATCGTTACTAATTTTCCATATCTTGGAGGAGATGGGTTACAAGGAACCGTATATTTCGAAAGAGCAAAGATAGATGGATCAACTACGGAATTAAAATATATAAGTTATGATGAATTTTATGGAATGATAAATAGTGAAAATAGTGACATATACAGTTATTTTACAGTAGATACGGAGGATTGGACTGTTCATGTAGCAAAAAATTCTTCACAAGGCAGTTTTGAAGTAGAAAAAATAAACTATAAAAATATGGTAGAAAAGTTTTCTATGCCTTTTGAGTTTACTATTGCATTAGCTATGGTTAGCCAAAATCCTCAGTTTGCATTAGCAGTAGTAAATTTAGTAAAAGATTCAAGAATTGTTATAGCTATTGCAGAATCTGTAACTACCACAACAACTAATGTTACATATACATATACAGAAGAAAAGACCACAACAGATTTAGAAACTGAAACTACTGAAACAACATCAGAAAATAAATCTGTTGATTATGAACCAGAAGTTGAGAAAAGTTATTATACATCTGTTTTTTTAGCAAGGGCTAATACTTGGATTTTAAATGAAATAACAGATTATACATATGAAGATACAGGAGATGTAGAAGGAGATCCTCAGATTGAAGAATTAGAGGATTTAGAATATACAACTATTAATGATGATTATAGGATAGAAACACGTGAAACAAATAGAGTAAATACTACTATTGTAACTACAAGAATGCAGAGATGGAATCAAGGACAGCCAAGAGTTATTGAGAAAACAAGTAATTTTACAAATTTAATTCTTAGAGATACGAATAACATTTCTGGACAAGGTTTAATAGGGGTAGCAAAAGAGTGTCATGATTATTTATCAGACAATGGATATACATATCAATATGGTGGAGGTCATTCTAATTTCCCTAATATAGAATCAATAAGCGTTATTGATTGTAGTGGATATGTGAGTTGGGTACTATATAAGGCAGGTTATGAAGATATCGGAGCACAAAGTTCGGAGACATTGAAAGATTATGCTAATCAGAAAGGTTGGGAAGTAATTTCTTCGACGAGTGATTTAAAGCCAGGAGATATAGTAATATATGATGGTCATACTAATATATTAGTATCTGTACAAGGAAGTCAATATTTATTTTATGATTGCGGAAGCACAAGTGCAATTCAGGCAAAAGATCCGATTGAATATGATGTGAATAGCGGATTTCAATGTGGTCTTAGACCAAATGATGATATAATAAAAGCATTAGAGCCAGATACAATAGAAGATTTGAAAGATAGTATAGAAGAATACATTAATGGTGTGACAGAAGGAGAATACAAGGTAAGTGTTAGGGATTTAGATAGAAATAGTGATTATAGTTTTATTATTGGTAGTAGTACGGTTAAGTCAGAAGGCTGGATTAAACTATTTATAATGGCAACAGCATTTAATGAAATAAAGAATGGAAATTTAGAAGAGGATGCTGTTAGTTCAGATATTGAAAGAATGATAACTACGGATAATAATGATGCTGCTAATATAGTATTAAATAATTTAGGTGACGGAAATATATCTGATGGAATAGAAAAAGTGAATTCTTATTTGTCAAGATATAATTATGATGACACGAATATAGAAGAAGAATTATCTGATGTAGGAAGTGATAATAATTATACATCTCTATCTGATGTTTCTAGATTGTTAAGAAATATTTATACTAATGAATGTGTTAATGTAGTTTATTCTCAGAAAATGTTTGACTTATTGAGACGACAATTATTAATAGAATATATACCAGCAGGAGTTACGGATGGAACAACTGCAAACAAGACAGGTGAGCAAGCAGAGATTTTACAGGATGCATCGATAGTGTCTATACAAAATGCTAATTATTTAGTAGTAGTGTCTGCTGAAAATGTAGAAAATAAAGTTGAGGCAGCAAGTAGAATTGCCGATATATCTAGAATTGTAAATGCTTATTTTGTAGAACACGGAGTTCTAATTAATAATTCAACTAATATTGATGACAATGATGAAATTGATATTATAATGAATGGTAGAAGGGTATGTTACAAAGTACCTAACTGGGGATATCAATGTCCTTTAGACAACTTAGTTAGTGGACATGAAATGTTATTTGATTTATTAGGTAAAAATGAAAAAACTCAAAACCATGAAAATTTAATGAGATATTTATTATATTTGCTTACAGGAGATAGTTATGGTGTTACAGAATTTAACTTTGAGGAATTCTTAAATGGTAGTTTTTCAGGAGTTGGTGGAGTATGGAGCATTGTTTGGAATAATGGTTGTACAAGAGAAGAGTTTATTAATGCTGTAAATTCATATAATCCTCCAAATGTTACGGCTTTTGGAAGATCAGTAGTAGAATGTTATAATAGATTTTTTAAGGATAATGCAGAAAATTACTATGATATATGTACTTCTGTGGGGATTGACCCAAGGATTGTATTTTGTATAGGAATTCATGAAAGTTATTATGGTACGTCAGATATAGCCAATTCAAAAGGAAACTGTTGGGGATGGGGAGCTTTTGACTCTTCTCCATACGATTCAGCTTGGGATTTTTCGGATTTATCAGATGGTATCAGACAAGTAAGTAGTGGATTAAGATCTTGGACACAACCTGGTAGCTGGCAATACGAAAGAATGGTATCACAAGGACTGGATCCTACTTCATTAGATAGTTTGCCAGCAGTACCATATGCTACTGATCCAAACTGGCCAAATGCAATAAAGAAATATATGGGAATTATATTTAATTGTACAGGTACAAGCGGTTCAGAAGATGCAAGCGAGATGCAAACCAAAATTGTACAAATAGCATCTTCACGAGATACACTTGGAAATAAAGGCGGATGGTGTCAAGCATGGGTTGCAGATGTTTATGCTAAGGCGGGACAATCAAGAGTATCATCATGTTGCGCAACGACTGCTGCACAAAAATGGATAGTTTCTACTGATCAGTCTAATATTCCATTAGGTGCTTGTGTATATGGAGCATCTTCTAGTGGAACGATTGATAGTGTATGTGGACAAGATGCCGGACATGTGGGAATTTATATAGGTAATGGGCAGGTGGCTTCTAATGTTGGCGGCATAAGGATAGAAAGTTTAAGTTCATGGATAAACTCTTTTAGTTGGAAAGGCTGGGGATGGAATGGCGGTGTGGACTATTCAAAATAATAGAAAATATATTCATTAAAATATTGTGGCTATTCTGTTCTAAAAAATATTAAATAAGGAGAATAAATGGTTTGAAAAAGATAAAGATTTTAATAATAATATTTATAATTATTATTGTCATAATATCAATTATATTGTTAAATCAAGAAAAGAAAACTGAAATTGTTAGAGATGTTCCTCTCGAAGAAAAAATACCGTTACAACGTGAGGAAAATATTGGTTCATATATGTTAGTTGATGAATTGGCAGATAACTTTTTTATGTATATTTCACAAAAAAGTGACAGATTGAATAATAATGAAGCTGCATATAGCATATTGGATGAAGAGTATATTAAGGAAAATTCTATATCACTTGATAATATTTTTGAGTTTTTTAGTGAATATTCAAATCTAAGTAGCTATTCAACTAGAGAGATGTATAATAAAAAAATAACTAGCTCAGAGGATATAGCAAATACTTTTTATTATGTTAGTGGAATACTTCGAATTGATGGTAACATAAAAGATGTATATTATTTATTAAGAATGGACTCTTTGAATCAAACTTATAGTATGGAATTTTTGGAAGAGAATGAATTCAATGAAATAATAAAAGATATAAATAATGTAGAAGAAACTAAATTTGAAATTGAGAATAACGGATATAATGAGACATATGTAAAGACTGCTACTGATTATGATATTTGTCTAAAACACATGGAAGACTATAAAGAAGCATTAGTTAATAATCCAAGAGAAGCATACGAAAGATTAGATGAAGATTATAAACAAAAACGATTTGGAAGTTTTGAAAATTATGAGAAATATAGAGAGGAAAAACAAGAAACATTTGAAAAAGAAAATTTTGTAGAATATCTGGTAAATGATTATGATACATATAAACAGTATGTTTGTAAAGATATATATGGAAATTTGTATATATTTGAAGAAAGTTATCCCATGGAATATACTTTAAAGTTGGATACTTATACAATAATGACAGACAAATTTAAACAAGAATATGATAAAGGAAATGATCAAACAAAAGTGCAAATGAATATAGATAAATTTATTTTGATGATTAACAATCAAGATTATGATGCAGCATATAATAAATTAGATAATGATTTTAGGAATAATTATTTTGAAAGTAAAGAAAGATTTATAGAATATGTGAAGAATAATATGTATAGATATAATGATATAGCATTTGAAAGTTTTGATAAAAGTGGTAATGTTTTTTCTTGTTCAGTTAGATTAACAGATTTGACAAAAGGCTTTTATGAGGATGAAACAAAAGGAACAGGAGGGTCAGGATATATTTTAAGAATTAATTTTGTTATGATGTTGAAAGACAATTATGATTTTATTATTTCATTTGAAGTAGAATAATAGAACTGTTATATTGATTATTAATTTTGATAAAAATAGTAAATTTAGTATTGACAAAACAAAATTGTTTATATATATTTAATGTAAATATTAGAGGAGGTGAAAAATATGTCAAAAATTGAAATTGTTGATTATGGAGAGATGCCAAGACAAGCTTCACAAATGAGATCATTAGGTCAAGAGTTAAATGGTAAATTAGTACAAGTATATGAAGCTATTAATAATATGCGTGATGGAGTGTGGTATGGAGAAAGATATGATAGTTTAGTTGGAGAATTTAACAAAATAATTCCTGAAATTAACCAATTATTAACATTAGTTGTTGGAGAGATTCCATTTGCATTAGAAACCATAGCTAATAACTATGCACAAGCAGATAGAGGAACTAATGTTACGAGTGCTCAAAATACCGCTCCAAAGAAAATACAAGAAATGACATTAACTAAAACTGGTAGTAAATTTAAATTTATTTCTGCTAGTGTTGAAAGTGTTCAAAATCAAGTAGAATCAGATTTAGCAGAAGCAAGTGAAAAGATGAATGAAATTGAAGGAGTATATGGACAGATACAATGGCAAAGTGAAGCGTCTGAGGCATTTAAAACTACTTTTACTAGATTAAAAGGAGAGATAATAACTTCTTTTGAGAATATTAAGTCTCAATTCACAAAACTTATGACTCAAACACAAGAAGATGTACAAGCAGCAGAAAGTTCAAATACAGTTGGATAATTTAAGTAAATGTTTTTTAAATAACTGCTCATATAAAGCAGTTATTTGAAAAGTATTTAAAAATATTAGATACAAAAATATATTTATTTTGTTATATAAGGGAGGTGTCAATATATGGAGAATACAGTTGCTGCAAAGTATTATGGAGCTAAATTTACATCTAAGGAGCAAGTTGCTAATGCAATATCAGCATTATATGCAGAACAGACAAGATTAGAGGGTAAAATAAGTGAATATGAAACTAAATGTGAGGGATATGGAAATGTATGGCCAAAAATAGCAGCACATATAGGTTCTGATTTTGATGGCTGGGTTACAAATAAAATGAAAAATGCTGTAAAAGGATTGGAAAATAATTATACAGGTAGTAAAAGTGCAAGTGATATGAAAACAAATATAGAGGGAAATCTAAAAGGTATAGCAACTATAAAAAAGTCAATAGATACTCTAAGGGAAGATGTAGGATCAAGAAAGACTGTTGTAGAACAGAAGAGGGAAAATTATAAATTTCAAAGATTAGAAGTGATAGATGCTATTAATTATGTATATAGTGTGTCAGTCATGAATGATTTTGGATAAAGATAAATGAAACTAGTTATATTAATGAAAATTAGAAATATGAGGAGGTAAAAATGGGAGTATATGTAAATACCACAGGACTAAATGATGACTGCATACCTAAATTAACAGAATGTAAATGGGGGCTAGAAGATATATATGAAGATTTAATAGGTTGTAAATTCCCTTCTGATGGAACATATCAAATGGGATTTCAGATTTCCGTACAAATAATAAATCAAAAAATTGAAGACATGATAGAAAAAATAGATGGAGATATAGCGAATGTAGAAAGTGTTATAAATCAATTCGATAATGCAGAAGCAAGAAATAGACAAATTTCTAATAGTTTTGTTTCAGGAGGTTCTACTAGTATTGCAGGAAGTGGTGTAAGAAGTACTTCTCGTAATTCAGATGTACCAACAAAAGATGCCAATACTAAGTTAGAAGATGATAAAGGTATTCAAACAGAAACTCCTAATAAAGCAGAAGATGTGGACAACGAAGAAGTTGACATAGACTTAGAAGGAAAAGTACCAGATTCACAAGTAGAAGCAGTTATAGAACTTATTTATGGAGAAGAACCTACTTTATCAGATGATGATAGACAAAGAATTGCAGAGGCAATATTACAAATTAATGAAACAGAAATTCTTGAAGGTTTGGATGAAAGTATTGCAAATAGCATAAGAGCCGATATTGTAAAAGATTACTTAGATGGAAAATTGGAGTTAGAAGGAATAACAGCAGATCAATTACAACAATATATAGAAAGTCAACCAAGTATTAATGTTAAATTTGAATTAAACGAATCAATAAATAGTTTTGACAGTCTAATAGCAAATGGATATTTGACAGAAGAACAAATTAATTCTGTAATAGAACAAAATATTCAAATATGTACAGAAGAAGAATTTACAGATGCATATAAAGAATTTGATAACACGCAAACAGACGTATCTAATATTGAATCTTTTTATGATAAGGAAAATAATAAGGTATATATCCGTAATACAGCAGATTCTGTTTTGATAACAAAGGCAATAATTAGTGTATTAGGAGCAAATATACTTTTTGATGATGAAACAGGTCAAGTTTCATATGTTACTGATGTAGAAGATACAAATATCAATGATTTTTCAAGTATTTCTATGAATGGCGAAGAAAATACTGTATTAAATGATAAGACTAATTTAGAAGATGAAACAAATTTATCTGAATAAAAAATTCAGTAATATGAAAGAATAAGTAGGTGGAAATATGGGAAAAACAGAGAATGAAATAAACAAAGATAGTAATTTTGACGAGATTAAGCGTATTTCAATAGAAATTTTTGAAGTTGCAAAAGAAAAAATGAAAAATGGAGAAGTAAAAACAAATATAGACGATGAAAAAATAAAAAAAGAATTAAGAGAGTTGTTAGATAAAGTAGATTTTTTAAATGAGATAGAAGCTAAAAGACTTGTCTCAGAAGCTATGTTAGATTTGGATTATATTAATAATTCAGATGTTAAAATTTTGAGCCTAAGGTTAGGACAAATATATGTAAATAAGGCATAAAATAACTTGCAGAAGAAGAGGTGTTATTAATGCAAATAACATTAGTAGGCAAAAATATTTTATATAAATTATCTTTACCAAAAACTGTTCAAGGAAATTATTGGCTAACTGACGGTAATGAAAATGATGAAAAAAAGCTAATTAATGTTGAAGGAATAAATGGAAAATGGCAAATTGTTCCGAATGATAATACAAATATAATTGATTTTAAATATATAGAAATTGATGATAAAGGGAATGGAATAAAGGTATATAATAGAGCAGAGAAAGAAACAATTATTTTAGAAGATTATAAAATGTATGGAGTAACATTTAAAAATTCTAATATGTTGTTTGTTCTTTGTTGTTTGCCAACATTTGAAGATGATTTCGTGCAATTAGATATAAAAAAGCACGAAACTTTTTTCATAGGTAGTGATTCGAAAAATCAAATTTCATATAGAAATAAAATGGTACCAAAAACACATGCTAAGATATATTTTTCTGAAAATATGTGGATGATAGAAAATTATGACAAAAACTTTGGTACTTTTGTTAATGGAAAGGCTGTTAAAAATAATCCTCAAAGATTACTTAATGGTGATACAATTTTTGTAATGGGCTTAAAAATTGTAATAATGAAAGATAATATATTTATTAATAATCCACAAGAAAATGTATATTATAGTGGAGAAATATTTTTGCTAAGTGATAGAAAAATAAAAAGACCGTCAATGGATGAAGAGGAAGAAAAATATGTAGAATTATATGATGAAGAAGAATATTTTTCAAGAGCTCCAAGAATAGTAAATATAATAGAAAGAGAAAAAGTAAAAATTGATGCGCCACCACAGGCACAGGATAAAGAAGAGATGCCACTTATTTTAACCTTGGGATCTTCTATGTCTATGGGAGCGATAATGTTGGTTTCTATGTACAATGCAATAGATAGGTCAATGAGTGGAACGGCAACTGCTAAACAAACTGCTACTTCAATTCTTATAGCGGTAATAATGCTAATTGCTATGGTTCTTTTTCCTATTTTAACTTCTAGATATAACAAAAAAAGAAAGAAAAAGTATGAAGAAAAACGACAAAAAAGATATAAAGAATATTTAATGCAAAAACGAGATCATATAAATGAAATTATGTTAAAACAAAAAAATATATTATATGAAAACAATTTGTCACCAGATGAATGTGCAGAAATTATTCTAAATAAAACAGGACGTTTATGGGAAAGAAAAATAGATGACTATGATTTTCTTACTGTTAAGGTTGGAACAGGAGAAGTAAATACTGATATAGATATTCAATATCCAGAAGAAAAATTCACTATGGAAGATGATAATCTTGTAGATATATTAAATGATATTGCAAATAACTCAAAAGTTATTAAATCTGCGCCAATTACAGTTTCTCTTACTGATAAAAATATTTCTGCAATAATAGCTAAGAAAAATGAGGATATCGGAAGTTTTATTAAAAGTATAATAATTCAGTTAATAGCATTTCAAAGTTATGAGGATTTGAAATTAGTATTTTTATTAGATAAAGAGGGAGCAGAAGAATTTGATTATGCAAAGATGCTTCCACATGTATGGAATAGAACAAAACAAATACGTTTCTTTTCATATGATAATGATGAGATGAAAAATATTTCAAAATATTTAGAAGAGGACCTACAAAATAGATTACAATATAAAGATAAAGACTATAAAGGATTTATGCCATATTATTTGATAATTACAAATAATTATAAAAAGATAGAAAACTTAAAAATCATTACAGAAATTTTAAAAGCAAAAGTTAATGTTGGGTTTAGTATATTATGTATTGCAAATGATTTATTGCAATTACCTAATGAATGTAAAATGTTTATTGATTTAGATATGAAAAATAAATCTGGAATGGTTTTTGAAAATGAAATATCATCAACAAACCAAAGACAAATAACATTAGATAATTCTGTTCAAATATTTTTTGAAAAGATATGTCAAAAAATATCTAATATTCCAATTAGATATACAGAAGCAGGAGGATATTTATTACCTAATAATTATACATTTTTAGAAATGTATGATGTTGGGCGTATAGAACAATTGAATGTATTAGAAAGATGGAATACACATGATTCTACTTTATCGTTAAAGGCTCCAATAGGTATTGATTCATCAGGAATGCATATTTTATTAGATATTCATGAAAAGTTTCATGGTCCACATGGATTAATTGCAGGAAGTACTGGTTCTGGAAAAAGTGAATTTATAATTACTTATATTTTATCTCTTGCAATTAACTATAATCCAGATGATGTAACATTTATTTTAATTGATTATAAAGGTGGAGGATTAGCAGGAGCTTTTGAAAAAAGAGATGTAAAACTACCACATTTAGTAGGTACTATTACTAATATTGATACAAATGGACTTCAAAGATCATTATCATCAATACAAAGTGAACTAAGAAGAAGGCAAGTTCTTTTTAATGAAGCAAGAAATATGACAGATGAAGGAACAATAGATATCTATAAATATCAGAAATTATATCACGAAGGAATTGTTGATAAACCGATTCCACATTTGTTAATCATATGTGACGAGTTTGCTGAATTAAAACAACAACAACCAGATTTTATGGATGAATTGATGAGTGTTTCAAGAATTGGTCGTAGTTTAGGAGTTCACTTGATATTAGCTACTCAAAAACCAGCAGGAATAGTAAATGATCAGATACGTAGTAATAGTAAATTTGCTGTTTGTTTAAAAGTTCAAGATAAAGAAGATAGTATAGATGTAATTAAAAGACCTGATGCAGCAAATTTAAAAACAGCAGGACAATTTTATCTACAAGTTGGAAATGATGAGTATTTTGTTCTAGGTCAATCTGGTTGGGCAGGTGCAGCATATTATCCTTCTGATGTAATTGAAAAGAAAGTAGATAATTCTATACAGTTGATATCTAATATTGGAATAACAATAAAACAAGTAGATGATGCTGTACAAAAAGTATTGGTAGATAAAGGGGAACAATTAACTAATATAGTTAAATATTTATATGCATTAGGAAAGCAAGAAAATATAAAAGCAGAACCTCTTTGGTTAGAAAATATACCAGAAACAATTTTTGTTAAAGACTTAAAGAAAAAATACAAAATAAAAGTGAAAGAAAATATTATAAGTCCTGTAATTGGTGAATATGATGATCCATTTAATCAAAGACAGGGAGCTGTTGAATTAAATCTTTCAAATTCAGGAAATATAGTTGTTTATGGAAATGCAGATAGTGGAAAAGAGACATTTTTAAGTACAATGGTATATGATTTAATAACAACATATACTAGTGAAGATGTACAATTATATTTGTTAGATTTCGGTTCAGAAGCTTTAAAAATATATAAAGACAGCCCACAGGTAGGAGATGTTGTCTTTATAAACAATACTGAAAAAATAAGTAGATTTTTTGACATGATTCAAGAAGAAGTTAAAGAAAGAAAAACAGAGTTGTTAGAATATAATGGAGATTATGACCTATATTTAAAAACAAGTGGGAAGAAAATGCCTTTGATTGTTATAGTAATAAATAACTGGGATGCATTTTCAGAGGTATATGCGAATGAAAGTACGTATGAAGATATAATTCAAACACTTGGAAGAGAAGGAACTAAATGTGGAATAGTATTTGTTGTTACGGCAACAGCATATAATTCTATGAGATATAGACTTACACAAAACTTTAAACAAAAGATAGCTTTACAATTAAATGATGAAAATGATTATTATAATATTTTTGATAAGATAGGTAAAAAAAGACCATCACATATATTTGGTAGAGGACTAGTAGAAATAGAAAATAATGAAATATATGAATTCCAGACAGCAAAAGTATGTGAACCAGAAAAATATGTACAACATATAAAAGAAAAGATAGAAGAACTAAAAGAAGAGCAAAAGGTAAAAGCAAATGCTATCCCAGTTTTACCAGATAAGGTTACTTTTGATAATGTTAAGAGTGAATTAAAGAGTATTTCACAAGTTCCGATTGGAATAACTGAAAGAAAATTAAAAGTATATACTTATGATTTTAATAAGAATTTTGCTACAATGATTACTTCTAAGAATATGGAAGATGCTATACAATATACAGCAAATATTTTAGAAGAGTTGAAAAAGATTAAAGATATTAATTTAATTATATTTGATGCAGAAAGAACACTATTAACTAAAAAAGATGATTTAAAAGAAGAATATGATAAATTTATTAATGACCTTAATGAAGATAATAAGAAACATACTGTATGTGTAATTATTGGAATAGATAAATTTTTATCATATTATGGAAATGTAGAAACAAACTTTAATTCTGTTATTAAGCAAGCAGATGAAAAAGGAACATATAGTTTCATATTTGTAGAAAATGCTAATAAATTCAAAACACATGAATTTGAGGAATGGTATAAAAATTATATTTCAAAAGAAAATGGTATTTGGATAGGTAACGGAATTGATAACCAATATTTAATAAATATAAATTCACGTAGAAAAGATTTGGTTAATAATTGTGGTCGTAGTTTTGGTTATGTTATAAAAGATGGAATAGCAATTTTATTGAAGCTTTTAGAAATGAAAGAAAATGGTGATGATGATGAATAAAATATTAGTAAATGTATATGTTCCAGCACTGGAAGAAAATTATGATTTTTGGATACCAATAAATAAAAAAGTATATAGAATAATATTATTACTTATAAAAATAATAAATGAAAGTAGCGGTGGATATTATAAACCTACTAAGATGCCTTTATTATATGACAGAAATACATCAGAACCATATAATATTGATTTAACAGTAAAAGATAATAATGTAGAGAATGGAACGAAAATGATATTAATATAAGTATTATTAAGAACAAAAAAGAGCTTGTTAAGAATTTCTTAGCAAGCTCTAATATTAGTTAAAAAGGTTATTAATAGTGTCAATAGTACTATGGATTATTTCATTTTCTTCATATAGTTTAATAAAAAAATTATGAACAAAAGGGATTTGCCATAATAATATTAATATAAGAATAACTATTATTATAGATATAAATCCTTTTATATAGTCTTTGATAGATTTTTTATATCTAATTTTATATCCTCTATTTTTTAAGTCTTGGATATAAGCATCATGATAAGCCTTTTGCCTAGCTTGTTCCAATTGTTGCATATATTGTAATTCTCTTTGTTTTTGTTGATATTCTAATTCTTGTTTTTGTGTATTATCTAAGTTGGACTGATATTCTACATCATTATTTTGTACAACATTATTACTGTAATTTCTATTTAAATTATTAAGCTTTTCTTTCAAAAATTCATTTTCTTCATGTACTTGGTCATATTCTTCTTGTGATATGGTCTGATTCTTTAAATTTTGGTCATATAGGTTTTTTTTATTTGGGTCTGATAATATTTCATATGCTTCATTTATTTCTTTTAAGATTTCTTCTGCTTGCTTTTTATTACTTTCTTCTTGCAGATCTGGATGATACTTTTTTGCTAATGTTTTATATGCTTTTTCTATTATTTCAGGCGAAGCATTTTGATTTATTTGTAGAATTTCATAATAATTTTTATTCATAATAATTACCATCCTTAAAATTTATTATATATATTACTATAACATAAAAAGTTAATGGCTTCAATTAAAATTTTTTTAAATTTAGAACTTAAATTTATAAAGATGAATAAATTATATTAGGTGAAGAAATATGGAATTAGGTTTAGCGTTAGCAGGTGGAGGAGTCAAAGGTGCTGCTCATATAGGTGTTATTAAGGCATTAGAAGAAGAGGGAATAGATATAAGATATGTAGGTGGGACTTCTTCTGGGAGTATAGTAGCCTCTTTGTATGCTATGGGATTTACAGCTGATGAAATTTATAAAATATTTAAGAAATATTGTAAAAAAATTAAATATGTAGATTTATTATATATTTTAAAAGCAGTTTTAGGATTAATGTTTACAGGTAAGATTATTATTGATGGATTAAATAGTGGGAAACAAATAGAAAAATTAATTGACAAATTTGCACATAAAAAGGACATATATAATATTTCAGATATAAAAAGGAATTTAGTAATACCAAGTGTAGATATGTGTAATGGTGAAGTGATTTGCTTTACTTCTAAAAATGTAAATAATATTTTAAAAAAAGAAGATAGATCTAATTTTTCTGATAATGTCAAATTTGTGAAAGAGATGCCAATAGGTAGAGCTGTTAGGTCAAGTTGTAGTTATCCTATTGTTTTTTCTCCTTGTTCATATAGAGATACTAAATTGATTGATGGTGGTATCCGAGAAAATGTGCCTTGGAAAGAACTTAAACAAATTGGTGCAAATAAGATTATAGGTGTTACTTTTGAAGAAAAAATTGATAAAAGTTGCTGTAAGAATTTGATTGAAGTGGGAGGAAGAGCAATAAGTCTTTTAAGTAGAGAACTTTCTAATTATGAAATGCAAGGAGTGGATTATAATTTAAAACTAAAAAGTGAAAAAGTGGGATTACTTGATATGAGTAAAATTGATGAATTATATTTGCTTGGGTATGATGAAATGAAAAATAATATACAAAAAATAAAAAGATATTTTGCATAAATGTGCTAAAAATATTAATTTTTTTATAACTTTGACAACATATCAAAAGACTTATTTATTTCAAATAATAACTTAAATAAAATTTAGCTATTGAAAAAGAAAGTAGGTATACTTTCTGAAATTTGATGATTTAAATTTTTCTTTCTTATCTGATAAACTGACAAAGCAAAAAGAATTGAATAGTAAATTTATAAAAGAATAAAAATAAAAAATAAGCAAAGGAAATCAGAAGATGTTGTAATATATGGAAAATTTTTGCTAAAAATTATTGATGAAAGTGGCTAAAAGTATAGTAATGTTAAGCATCCTATGATATAATATAAGAGTAGTTTTAAAATTTTAGGAGGTTTTTATATGTTTAATGAAGAAAATTATATAATTGAAAATGAAACAACTGATATTGCAAAAAAACAAGAATATTGGAATACTGGTATTGGATTAAACAAAGTTGATAATTTAGAGCCTTCTAAATATTTATTAGACTTATCTCAAAAAAATATTAATGGAGAATTGAAGTATAACGAAGTCGAAAACTTATTAAAAGCATATTATGAAACACAAAATTCTAATGATATAAATATTAAGAGAGAAAAAGAATGCGATTTAGTATCTTTAAGAATTGCTCAACTGTTAGAAGATAAAAGTTTTGGTTTTAGTCCTATTACTTTAAAGAATATTCATAAATACTTATTTAAAGATATATACGAT
>CALXKA010000005.1 GCA_944388765.1 uncultured Clostridia bacterium | reverse complement strand
AAGCATCCTGTAATAAATGAAAAATGAACTTTGACAACAAAAAACCCCCTAATATATAATTTCAATATAGACAACAAACACAAAAGTCTATGAAATTAATATATTGGAGGTAAGAATAATGACTAAATCACAAAATTTAAAATTTGATGCTATTGAAAACACAGATGCAATCGTAGGAATAGACATAGCAAAAAATGTACATTGGGCAGGAATAATCCTACCAAATGGGAAAGAAATAAAAAAATCTTTCTCTTTTAATAATAACAAAAAAGGATTTGAAAGTCTAGTAGAAACAGTAAAAAATGTATTAACAATGTTAAATTTAAAAAAAGCGATAATAGGAATGGAGCCAACAGGACATTACTGGAAATCATGTGCGAGATATTTAAAGAAAAAAGAATGGATAAAAGTAGTAACAGTAAACCCATATCATGTGAAAAACTCAAAAGAGTTTGATGATAATTGCCAGACAAAGAGTGATAAAAAGGACTGTATGACAATAGCAAGACTAATAAAGGATGCAAGATTTTTTGAACCATATTTACCAGAAGGAGTATGGGCAGAATTAAGAAACCTATCAAATACAAGAGCAGAAATAGTAAGAAAACGAAATGCAGTAAAGAATAGACTAATAGCAACAATGGATGAATATTTTCCAGAGTACACAAAAGTATTTAAACAAATATTTAGTAGAACCTCAGAGGAGATACTAAAAGAATGTCCATTTCCAGAAGATATAAAAATCTTAGGAAAAGAAGGATTACTAAAACATATAAGAGAGACAGTCAAAAGAGGATATAGTAAAAAGCAAGTAGAAAAGATATATGAATTGGCAAAAGAAAGTATAGGGGTAACAGAAGGAGTAAAAGGAGCAAGATTGCAATTAAACATGTATATAGAAGAAGCGAAGTTGATAGAAAAGCAAATAAAAATGACAGAACAAGAGTTAGAAAGACAATTAAAAGAAACAGGATTTTATGAAAATTTAATAAGTATACAAGGAATAGGAATAGTAAGTGCAGCAACATTTGTAGGAGAAGTAGGAGATATAAATAGATTTGATAGTTATGAACAAATAAGAAGATATGCAGGATTAAATCTGGTAGAAAGCAGTTCAGGAAATCATAAAGGAAAGACAACAATATCAAAAAGAGGAAGAAGTCTGTTAAGAAGTATATTGTATAGAATGGGATTTACAATGATAAATAAGAATGAAGAAATAAAAGAGTTATACAAATACTTAACAACTAGAAAAGAAAATCAATTAAAGAAAAAACAAGCGATAGTGGCAGTAATAGGAAAGATATTACAGATAATATATGCAGTAGTAACAAAAAATGAAGAATACAAAGCTACGAGAGTGTTTACACAAGAAAGATTAGAACAACTAAAAGTAGCATAAATATAATAAAATTAGCTAGATAAAAGTGGCATGAGGAGTGTCATCTCCATAAGGCCTTAAATGAGCCAGTATTTAAGCATAAATGCCATGTCACTTTATCTTTATACATTGAACGAAGGATGGTAAGGACTGATATATTCAGATCCAGAGAGAAAAGATAGGGTTAATGGTAAAGAAAGATTCTAGGTAAATTCAACTAAACAAAAAAAGTATAATGTACACTTTTTAGTGTGTTTATTAAAGATGTTATTAAATTTATTAATATAAAATAAAAAATTAAGATAAATGGAGATATCGAGAGATAATCTGTTCATTTATAGAGATAGGAGATGTAACATAAGATGGGAAAGAGAACAAAAGTAAAAAATAAGAAAATAGTAGGAATAATAACAACAATTATAATATTAGCTTTAATAGTATTAGGAGCAAATCCTGAAACAATAAATACAATAAGTAAAATAACAGGAGTAAATTTAAGTGTAGAACAAAATATTGTAAATAATAGCAATAATAATGTATCAAGTCAAGAAGCGAAGAATAATATAATAAATGGAGAACAACTAATAGTAGACTATATTGATGTAGGTCAAGCAGATAGTATTTTATTACGAACAGAAGATACAGCAATGCTAATAGATGCAGGAAATAATGGGGATGGAAAAGATGTTGTACAATATATAAAGGATAAAGGGATAAATAATTTAGAATATGTAGTTGGAACACATCCACATGAAGATCACATAGGAGGACTTGATAATGTCATAAATGAATTTGATATAGGAACAATATACATGCCTAATATAACTACAAATACCAAAACATATGAAGATGTATTAACAGCAATAGAAAATAAAGGACTAAATATAAGTGTTCCTAAAAAAGGAGACAAATTCAATTTAGGAAAAGCAGAGTGTGAGATAATGACAGATAGTATTTTAGATAAAAATAATTTAAATTTAGCATCAATAGTAATAAGAGTAACTTTTGGAAATAATACATTTCTTTTTACCGGAGATGCAGAAACTCAAAATGAAGAAACTATAAATTGGCCAAAAGTAGATGTGTTGAAAGTAGGACATCATGGCTCTAACACAAGTTCATCAGAACAGTTTTTAAATCAAATACAGCCTCAAATTTCAGTTATTTCAGTAGGAAAAGATAATGATTATGGACATCCAAATACTGAAACTATACAAAAGCTAGAAAAAATTAGATCAACAATATATAGAACAGATGAAAAAGGGACAATAGAAATAATTTCTAATGGAACAGAATTAAATGTAATTACATCTAAATAGAAATATAATTATGAATAAATTGTGAAATTTCTTAAAATTAATAAAAACAACTAGAATGTGAAATATTGATATGATATACTTAGAAAAAAGTAACAAAAAAAGGAAGTGATTCCATGTCATATATAGAATTTAAAGATGTGTGTAAACAATATAAAATGGGAGAAATAGTAATTAATGCATTAAATAATACAAATTTTAAAATAGAAGAAGGCGAATTAGTTGTAATAGTTGGACCATCAGGAGCTGGAAAAACAACAGCTCTAAATATATTAGGAGGAATGGATACAGCAACTTCTGGAAAAGTAATAGTAGATAATAAAGAAGTAACTAGATTAAAGAATAAGCAATTAATTCAATATAGAAGGGAAGAGATTGGTTTTGTATTTCAATTTTATAATTTAGTTCAAAATCTAACGGCAAAAGAAAATGTGGAATTAGCAACACAAATATGTAAAGATTCATTAGATGTAGAAGAAGTTTTAGAAAAAGTAGGGTTAAAAGACAGGATGAATAATTTCCCATCTCAGCTATCAGGAGGTGAACAACAAAGAGTTGCAATTGCAAGAGCAATAGCGAAAAATCCAAAACTATTATTATGTGATGAGCCAACAGGAGCATTAGACTATAAGACAGGAAAACAAATATTAAAATTACTTCAAGATACAAGTAAAAAGGAAAATATGACAGTAATAATAATAACACATAATAGTGCAATAGCTCCCATGGCACATAAAGTAATACATTTTAAAAATGGAACAGCAGAAAAAGTAGAATATAATCAAAATCCAAAACCAATAGATGAAATAGAGTGGTAGTGAAATTGATGCAAATGTAATACAAAGGAGGTGGCAATTATGAAAAAAGCTTTATTAAAAGATAGTATAAAAGAAATAAAAAATAATTATAAAAGATTTTTATCTCTTTTATTAATGGCATTTTTAGGAGTTGGCTTTTTTGCAGGAATAAGAGCCACTTCCCCGGATATGGTAGATTCAGTAGATACGTATTATAAAGATCAAAAGATGTATGACTTGCAAGTTATATCAACATTAGGATTAACACAAAATGATATAGAAGCAATAAAAAAGATTGATGGTGTGGATATAGTAGAGGGAACATACGAAACAGAGGGAAAATTAGAAATAGACAATAAGGAGATAATTACAAAAGTTTTATGTATAGATGAACTTAATAAACCTTTATTAATAGAGGGACAGTTACCACAAAATGCGAATGAATGTGTAGTAGAAGAAAATTTTCTGGAACAAAATAATAAAGCAATTGGAGATACAATAACAATTGAAATTGAAAATATGCAAAATGACGATGGAGAAGATGTAGAATATTTATATAATAAAGAATTAAAAATAGTAGGAACAGTAAAAAGCCCATTATATATTTCAAATGAAAGAGGAAATAGCACATTAGGTGATGGGAGAATTGATTACTATATATATGTATCAAAAGATAATATACAAGCAAAAGATACATATACAAATATATATGTAACACTTAAAGATGTAAATAAATATCAAACAGCTAGTTCAAAATATGAAGATTGTGTAAATGAAGTAAAAGATAAAATAGAAGAAATAAAAGGGGAAAGGGAAAATGCAAGACATAATGAACTGGTAGAAAAAGCAACAAATAAAGTAAATGATGCACAAGCAGAATTTGATAAACAAAAACAGGAAGCAGATCAAAAAATTGCAGATGCACAAAAAGAAATAGATGATGGAAAAATAGAAATTGAAAACAATGAAGCAGAGATTAAAGAAAATGAACAAAAAGCAGAAGTTGAATTTGCAAATGCCAAAAAGCAAATAACATCAGCTAAACAAGAAATTCAAGCTAATGAAAAAGCATTGCAAACAAAGAAACAAGAGGTAGATAGTCAAATTTCACAATTAGAATCACAAAGACAAAGTTTAGTAGAGCAAAAGAATACCTTAAATACTCAATTGGAAAGCTTACAAAGTACATATAACCAGATAGTAGCACAGTTGCAAAATGGAGAGTTAGATGATGAAGCTCGTAAAGAGTTAGAAAGTAAGAAGCAAAACTTAGAAAGTCAAATACAAATTATAAATAATACAATTGAATCAATAAATTCGGGAATAACTGAAATAGAAAAAGGAATAAATGAAGCAAATTCACAAATAAAGCAAGCAGAAAGCAAAATACAAAGTGCAAAAACACAACTTTCATCACAAGAAAAGCAATTAAATACGGAAGAAAGTAATACAAATGCGCAGTTAGAAGAGGCAAAAAGGCAAATAGAACAGGCTAAAATAAAATTACAACAAGGACAACAAGAGTTAGATGCACAAAAACAAGAAGCAGAGCAACAATTGCAAGAGGCAGAAAGTAAATTAATTGATGCAAGAGAAAAAATAGCAGAAATAGAAAATCCGGAGTGGTATATATTAGATAGATACGCAAATACTGGATATTCAAGTTTTGTACAAGATAAAGAAAGTGTAAAAAATATAGGAAGAGTATTTCCAGTAGTATTTTTCTTGGTTGCAGTTTTAATATCATTAACATCAATGACAAGGATGGTTGAAGAGCAAAGAACACAAATAGGAACATTGAAAGCATTAGGATATAACAAAATACAAATAGCAAGTAAATATGTAATGTATTCAAGTTTGGCTTGTATTATAGGTGGTTTACTAGGAATGAATGTAGGATTTATATTAATTCCATCACTTATATGGAGAATGTATGAAGTTGTATACCAAATACCAGAGTTTTTGATTAGTTTTAATTGGGAATATAGTGGGGCAGGATTAGTAATAATATGTGCATGTATAATAGGAGCAACAATTTATTCAAGTGTAAAAGAACTAAGGCAGGAGCCAGCTATATTAATGAGACCGAAAGCTCCTAAAATGGGAAAAAGAGTTTTATTAGAAAGAATAAATTTTATATGGAAGAGATTAAGTTTTAGTCAAAAAGTAACAATAAGAAATATATTTAGATATAAGAAAAGATTTATGATGACAATAATAGGAATACTTGGTTGCACATCATTAATACTTGCAGGGTTTGGACTAAAAGATTCAATAGGAAGTTTAATGCCAAATCAATATGGAAAAATATTTAAATATGATATGCAAATTAATTTGAAAGATGGGCTAGATGAAAAACAAAAACAACAATATATAGATGAATTGACCAAAAAACAAGAAATAGAAGATACATTAGAGACATATATGACAACAAGTACAGCCATTAGTAGTGAAAATGAAGAAGATGTACAAATAATAGTGCCTAAAAATCAAGAAGAATTAGAAAAAATGATTAGCTTAATTAGTATATATAATAAAGAAAAAATAGAATTACAAAAAGGACAGATTTGTATTACAGATAAACTTGCACAACTTTTAGGGGTAAAGCAAGGAGATACTATAACATTAAAAAACGGAGATGAAGAAAAACAAATAGTAATATCAAATGTAACGGAAAACTATGTATATCACTATGCATATATGACAAAAGAAACATATGAAGAATTATATCAAACACAATATGATACAAATGCAATATTAACAAAAAATGTGGAAATGAATGATGAACAAGAAGAAAATCTTGCAACAGAAATAATGAACCAAAATGAAGTAGCATCACTTAGTATGAATTCAAGTGTTGAAGAAGTAATGAATACTACAATGGAATCTTTAAATTATGTAGTTGTAGTATTAATAGTATCAGCAGGGTTGCTTGCCTTTGCAGTATTGTATAATTTATCAAATGTAAATATAAGTGAAAGAATAAGAGAGCTAGCAACAATTAAAGTATTAGGATTTTATGATAAAGAAGTCTATTCATATGTTACAAGAGAAACTATTTTATTAACAATTATAGGAATATTATTTGGATTAATAGGTGGATATTTTCTAAATTACTTTATAATAGGAACTTGTGAAATAGATATGCTTAGATTTAGTAAAATAATACATCCGATAAGTTATTTATATGCTATATTAATAACTGTACTATTTACAGTAATAGTAAATATTTTTACATATTTTGCATTAAAGAAAATAGATATGATAGAAAGTTTAAAAAGCATAGAATAAAAAATAATTAGAAGGAAAATTAAAAAATGAAAATTGAAGAAATAAAGAAAGCAAAAACCAAGAAAATAGGAAAACAAATAGAGTACTACGAACAAATTGATTCAACTCATAAATATGCTAAAACAATTGCACAAAAAAATGAAAATGATGGAAAAATAATAATAGCAGAAGTGCAAACTGATGGAATAGGGACCAAAGGAAGAAGTTGGTATACAGGTCAGAAAAAGAATATTGCAATGACAATAATTGTACATACAAAAAGAAAAGCAATAGATATAAAAGATTTACCAATAAAAGTGGCAAAAGTAGTACAAAAAGCAATAAAAGAATTATATAATTATGATTTAGAAATAAAACCACCAAATGATTTAATGTTAAATAATAAAAAGATCTGTGGAATTTTAACACAAACAAATATCAAAGGTGAAGAAGTAAATTATATATTAATTAGTATGGGGTTTAATGTTAATGAAGTCAATTTCCCAGAAGAAGTAAAAGATGTTGCTACATCATTAAAAAATGAGTATGGAAAAGATTTTAATAGAGAAGAAATAATATCAAAAATATTAGAAGGTATAGAAAAAGAAATAGATTTTTAGTTCTATTTCTTTTTTATATGAGTATAAATTATAACAAGATAAATAATTAAAATAAGAAGGAGGATATAATGGAAGTACATCAAAAAGCTGAGAATAATTTTTTAATAAATCTATTTAAAGGAGTTGGAATTTCGCTTATTTTTACATTAGTAATATTACTTATATTTTCAGCAATTCTTACTTTTACAAATATAAATGAAAATGTAATAAATCCAGTAATAATAATAGTAACAGGAATAAGTATATTAATAGGAAGTTCTATTGGAAATAATAGAATAAAGAAAAACGGATTATTAAATGGAGCATTAGTAGGTATAATATATATGTTAATAATATATATAATTTCTAGTTTATTAAATTGGAAATTTAATTTAAACTTACAAAGTTTAATAATGATAATAGTAGGAATGGTATTTGGAATGTTGGGTGGAATTATAGGAGTAAATAGAAGTTAGTAACTTTTATTCCAATAGTCTATTAAATATTGTCTTTCAGAGTTAGGAACAAAATTTATACGAATTGCAGAAATTGGTTTGTCAAAATTGTAC
Organism: uncultured Clostridia bacterium; assembly: GCA_944388765.1. Taxonomy (GTDB): domain Bacteria; phylum Bacillota; class Clostridia; order TANB77; family CAG-508; genus CAG-269. The sequence goes on along the minus strand of CALXKA010000005.1, from coordinate 42,427 downwards.
ATAATTTCTTGCCCGTTATATTTACTTGAAAGCCAACCGATATCTTTTATATAAATTTGGTAAACAATAGAATATTTTGAATAATTATCTAATGAAAAAGATATTCCAGAAATTCCGTAAAGATATTGTTTGGCTATTTCTTCTGGAATAGGATTTTGTCCACTACTTTTTGAATAATTTAATCCAGTACCTCCAAATTGGGTATAGAGTTTGCCAAGAAAGTAAGTAGTATTTTCTTTATTTATAGTTCTCCAAGAGTTTTTAGGATTATATCCATAGTTATATCTAAGTTCTGAATAAGGACAAATTCCAGAAGATCCTTCTCCATAATAGGTGTATAAAAATATTTTTCCTTTTAATATAGATGTATCTATGTTACCAAAAGTTCTAATGAAAAGAGATTCAGCTTTAAAGATTTTATCTGAGGAAATTAAATGATCACCAGAAATATTGCCACATGTAGCAATATCAACATTATTACTTCCAGCATCATAAATACCATATTCTAAATTAATATTACTAGCATTTTTTATTGAAACTAGTACAGAGTTAGAATTTTGAGCAAAGTCTTTTATAGGTAGTTCATATTCAATAGAATTAGGAAAAATATATGTTAGCTTTTTATTATTAGATGTCATATTCCAGCTATTAATAGGCTGGATACTTTCATTTACACTAATAATACCTTCTGAATAACCATCATTAATACTTTTTTCTTCAAAAGTAGCGACTGGTGCAGTGTTATCAATTAAGATATTAGAAGAAAATGTTTTAGACAAATTACTTTGTAAGGATGTATCTATGATAGAATTTTCTAAAAAACATAAATTAAGTAATCCGTCATTAGGAATATTACTAAAAATTATTTCATAAATTTGTTCTTCTGAATTAGATGAAATACAAGATATTTTTTCAAAATTAACTGGAACAATATTTTTTCCAACTTTGACTTTAATATGTTCTGAATCAAAATTAATTTTTGAAATATGATTTTCAATGATTTTTACCTTCGCTGTGATTTTATGTGTTTTATTGGCGTAGTTAGGATAATTACTATTAGAATTGTTAAAACTTATTAATTCAATTTTTGGTGGGGAATTATCAATTTTAAGTTTAGCAACTAGAAAATTATATTCAAATTGGTATTTAGAAAGAGAAGTAAAAAAGAAAAATGGTAATAATATACATAGAAAAAAACATGTAAGAATAAAATATTTTAATTTCAATAAGCATGCCTCCTTTTATAAATCTTGGAAAGGAATATATATAGTATAATGTAAAAAAATGGAAATGTCAAGGAAAGGCATTGTAGAAATAAAAAATGCCTTAAAAAGTTTTATGTAAAAAGTAATAACAACAAAAAAATATAAATATTGAAAAAGCTTTTTCAATATACAAAATTTGAGTAAGTAGGTAAATTGGAAATAGATAAAAGATGTCGAATTTTGCGATGAAAAAATAAAAAACTTAAAAAAAAGAGTTGACATTTCCAAAAATTGGAATTATAATCAGTTTAACATTTTCATTTTTCTATAATTTAAATTTATTTCAAAATTTTAAATCAAAAATTTATTCTAAAAAATTCAAGTGAAATGAAAAATTTATATAAAAAGGAGGAATGCTTATTGTCAAAAAAGAAAAAAATTATATCTATTATAGCGATTGTAATATCAATTATTTTGGCATTTTTTGGAGGACAAACATATTCTAAATATGTAACAGAAGTTAGAGGTGATGGTGTAGCACAAATTGCAACTTGGGATTTTAAGGTAAATGGACAAAAAGAACAAGTACAAACTATTTCATTAGGATCTACATATGATGCAGCCACATTAGTAGATGGAAAAATAGCACCAGGTACACAAGGAAGTTTTCAAATTATTATTGATGGTATAGAATCAGATGTTGGAATTGATTATAAAATAAAGTTTTCTAATGAAAGTAGTAAACCACAAAATTTAAAATTTTACTATAATGACATGGAATATAATTCTATTTTAGAATTAGGAGAAAGTTTATCAGGTACGATTGATGCAAATGCAGAAAATAAAACAAAGACATTTACTATAAATTGGGAATGGCAATATGAAACAGGAGATAATCCAACAGAAATTGCTGAAAATGATAAAATTGATACTCGGAGATGCACAAAAAATTGAAAATTACACATTTGATGTCAATGTTTCAGGAACACAAGTATTACCACAAGTGTAGAATAAAGCAAAATATTATCTTGATTTGTAGTGTTCTGTTAGTTCTTACGATTATTTATATCCAATTTTTTTCAAAAGAAATGAATATAAAACCATTTGGAATAGAGGCTCTTATAGTTAAATCTAATAGTATGAGTCCAATATTTAGTAAAAACGATATTATCATTATCCAAGAACAAAATGAATATAAAGTCGGAGACATTGTTGCTTATAATAATAATGGCGAAATAATAACACATAGAATTATAGAAAAAAATGGAAATGAATTTTATACAAAAGGTGACAACAATAATGCAAAAGATAAATCTCCAATATGTATAAATGATATTAAAGGTAAAGTCATATTTATTCTCTATTCTATTTAAGTAAGGACAAGCAACAAAGTGGCTTGTCCTTATTTTAAAATTAATAAAAAGGAGGTTATATGAAGAAAAAAAATAAAATAATTTCAATAAAGAAATTTATGAAAAATAAAATAACAAATGAAAAAATTCAAAAGAAAAAAATTGTATTGCTACTGATTACAATAATGGTTATATCTCTATTTATTTCTGGATATAGTATGGGAAAAGGAGTAAGCAAAACAAAAATTAATTCAGAAACACGGTATTGCAAAACCTATTTTAGAAGTAGAAAATAATCCAGAAACAACAATAACAGCACTAAATACAAAAAGTACATATGATTTTAAAGTGAAAAACTATAATTCAGATGAAGAAATAACACAAATTGATTTATTATATACAATAGAAATATTAACAAAGACAGATGAAAGTATATCTTTCAAATTATATAAAAACAATGAAGAAATCCAATTACAAAACAATAAAACGCAAGAAATGTTATTAACAAGAAATGAAAAAAAGGAGGATAACTATAAGTTAGAGATATTATATAATAAAGAAAATACAAACCAAGAAGATATTTTTCAAGATATACAAATAAAAGTACATTCAGAGCAAAGAAAAGATTAAAAGGAGAAATGAATGAAAAAAAAGAAAAATTTAATTATTGCTATAATAATCTTCTTAATAATAGTTATATGTATTATAAGAAAAAATGATTTTAAAGAATTTAAGGATGATATAATATTTTTTAAAAATTATTATTCTTCAATGAAAAAAGATAGGAGAGAAACAAATGGGAATGATTATATAAATATAATCGAAGTATCAACTAAAAAATACAATAAAAAGGAAATATCTTTATTTTCAAATTTAACTAATCAAATAGGCTGGAATAAAATAATATATCCAGGAACGGGCGGAGAAATTCCAATTAAGTTATATGGAGTAGAAAATTTAAAATATAAAATTATATTCAAAAGTAAAAATCAGAAGCCAGAAAATTTAGTGTTTATGGCAAATGGAAAGGAATATAAAACACTAGAAGAATTAGGTGATGATTTAACTGGAAATTTGCAAAAAGGAGAAATAAAGGAATTACTTGTTAATTGGAAGTGGGAATATGAGATAAGTAAAGAACAAGATATACAAGATACAATAGACGGAAAGCAAATAGAAAAATATAATTTTGAAATTATAACAAAAGGAGAAGAAATTTAAGAAAATAAGAGTAATGATATATTAAATTAACAATACTATATAATAAATATACTAATATTCTATAATTATTATATAGTATTTTTCTATATTATATATTTTATCTTTTTTTGAAAAATAGTTGATATTTTTCTTGTTTTAATATAAAATCTAAAAAGCAAAAGGAGGACAAAGATGGTAACATTAGAAGATGTAATCAAAAATGAAGAAGTAGAGGCCTTAATAAAAGGTGCTCAAAAGCAATTAGATAGTTTGGGATATACAGAACATAGTCATCGACATATATCAATAGTATCTAAAAGAGCAGGAGAAATACTACAAAAACTTGGATATCCAGAAAGAACAGTAGAATTAGCAAAAATTGCAGGTTATCTACATGATATAGGAAATTGTGTAAATAGGGTTGATCATGCGCATAGTGGAGCTATTTTAGCATATAACATTTTGAAAGATATGGGAATGGATGTGAATGAAAGAACAGAAATAACAATGGCAATAGGAAATCACGATGAAAATACAGGAACAGCTATTAGTGACGTATCAGCAGCATTAATATTAGCAGATAAATCAGATGTTCATAGAGATAGAGTAACTAATACAAATTTATCTACTTTTGATATACATGATAGAGTAAATTATGCTGTTACAGGAGCTGATTTAGTATTAAATCAAGAAGAAAGAAAAATAAATTTAAATTTAACAATTGATACTAAATTGTGTCCAGTTTTAGATTATTTTGAAATATTTATGGATAGAACAATGATGAGTAAATATGCAGCAAAATATTTAAAAATTTGGTTTGAATTAGTTATAAATGGAACAAAATTATTATAGGTTATAGATTTCCTTAAAATCTAAATACATTATATAAGGAATGATAAAATAATGAAAAAAATAAAAATAACAACATTAATACTATTAATACTATTAATAACAATGGTAAGTTTTTTTGGAATATATACTCGGTGTGCAGAATAGAATGGAAAATCAAGTAAAAGATTATTCATATGCTATGGATTTAAATGGAAGTAGAGTTATAAGATTAAAGGTAAGCCAAGAAAGTAAAACAGTAGTTAAAGATCAAGAAGGTAATGAAGTAGAAGATAGTGAAAATTTAACTGATGAAGAAATTACTCAAAATGGTTATACAAAGGAAGAAACACCATATAATAGTGATGAAGTAAAAACAGTTGAAAATTATAAAAAATCTAAGGAAATACTAGAAAAAAGATTTAAAGAATTACATGTTGATAATTATATAATTAGACTTGATGAAGAAACAGGAGATATATTAATAGAAATTACAGAAAATAATAATACAGATAGTATAGTAAGTAATTTGGGAACAACAGGAAAATTTGAAATTATTGATACTGATACACAAGAAGTATTAATGGATAATAATGATATAAAACTTGCAAATGTAATGTATGGATCAGATTCAACATCTACAACTTCATCAGGAACAGCTGTATATTTAAATATTGAATTTACAAAAGAAGGAACAAAAAAATTAGAAGATATTAGCAATAAGTATGTAGAGACAACAAATACTACAACTGAAAATACAACAACAGACGAAACAACTGATCAGACAGAAGAGACTACTGAAAAAACAGTAACAATGAAAATAGATGATGAAGAAATAATGACAACAAGTTTTGATGAACCTCTTAGAACAGGAAAGTTACAATTATCAATAGGTAATAGTACAACCAATACAGATACATTAAATGATTATATACAACAGGCAAATAGTATGGCAATAGTATTAGATACAGGAAATATGCCAGTTAAGTATGATGTAGATACAAATGAATATGTAAAATCAGATATAACTCAAAATCAAATACAAATAGTTGAATATATAATAATTGGAATTGTAGTATTTGCTTTGATTGTATTAATTATAAGATATAAAATAGCTGGAATATTAGGAGCATTTAGCTTTATAGGATTAATGTCAATTTTATTACTAACAATACGTTATGCAAATGTTGTATTATCAATTGAGGGAGTATTTGGAATTGTAATAGTATTAATATTAAACTATATATTTATAAATAAATTCTTAAACAAATTAAAAGAAAATAGAAAAGACTTATCAAAGAAAAATGTAATAGACGCAAATAAAGAAACATATAAAGAATTCTTTATAAGAATAGTGCCAGTAATAATAATGGTAGTTGCTTTCTGTTTTGTAAATTGGGTTCCTATTAGTAGTTTTGGAATGGTTATGATGTGGGGAATTGCTTTGATTGCAATATATAATGTCATAATTACAAATAACTTATTAAAACTAAAAGTAAAGGACTAATTAGGAGGAAAAAAGAATATGAAAAATATGAGTATAAAATCAAAAATATTAATTATAATTATGATAATAATCATAGTTGCAGGAATCATAGTAATAGGGACGAAAGGTTTTAATTTTGATTTAAAATATGAAAAATCACAGAAAATAGAATTGTATTTAGAACAAGAATTTGAAGTAAATGATATAAAGGATATAACAAATGAAGTTATGCCAGGAAAACAAGTGATAATACAAAAAGTAGAAGTTTTTGAAGATACAATAAGTATAATAGCAAAAGAGATTACAGATGAAGAAAAAAGTAATTTGATTACAAAAATAAATGAGAAATATGGAACTGAATTATCAGCAGATAGTGTAGAAATAGAAAATATTCCACATACAAGAGGAAGAGATATAATAATGCCATATGTTGTACCTTTTATAATTGCAACAGTTATTATTTTAATATACATGGCAGTACGTTATCATAAATTAGGAAGTGTAAAAGTAATTGCAAAAGTAATAGGAGTAAATATATTAACACAAATAATATTAATGAGTGTAATTGCAATTACTAGAATTCCATTTGGAAGATTAACTATTCCAATGGTACTAGTTGTATATCTATTAACTATGATAGGTATGACAACGAAGTTTGAAAAACAATTAGAAAATAAAAAAGTAGAAGAAACCAAGAAATAAAATTAAATAATTATATATATTTAAAGAGTGTTAGAATAAAAAACTAATACTCTTTTTTATCGAAATAGATTTATAAAAAAGTAATAATAAAAACAACATAATATTCAAATAACTTCTTTTAAAATATATAAGGATGTTTTTTAAAAGTTTAAAATAAAAAAATTCTAAAAAACTATACAAAAATTAAAAAACTAATGATATAATATGAATCAAATTGATTAAAGGTATAATTTGGAGGAATATAAATGGGAAATATAGTGTTACTAGATGAACTAACTATAAATAAAATAGCAGCAGGGGAAGTAATTGAAAGACCGGCATCAGTTATAAAGGAAATGGTAGAAAACTCAATAGATGCAGGTGCTACAAATATAACAGTAGAAATAAAAAATGGAGGAATATCATATATAAAAGTAACTGATAATGGAAAAGGAATAGCACAAGATGATTTAGAAATAGCATTTGAAAGACATGCAACAAGTAAAATAAGGTCAGCAGATGACTTAAATAGTATAACATCTATGGGGTTTAGAGGAGAAGCTTTGGCAAGTATTGCAGCAATAGCTAATGTAGAGATGATATCAAAAACGAAGAATCAAGATGTTGGATATAAAATAGTTGTACAAGCAGGAGATGTATTAGAAAAAGAAGAAACAGCATGTCAAGTAGGAACATCAATTACTGTTAGAAATTTGTTTTTTAATACACCAGTAAGATATAAATTCTTGAAAAAAGATTATACAGAAGCAGGATATATTGAAGATGCAATTACAAGAATTGCATTAGTGAATCCAAATATTTCTATAAAATTAATAAATACAGGAAAAACGGTTATACAAACAAATGGAAACGGAGAATTAAAAAGTGTAATATATAGTATATATGGAAAAGATGTTGCAAATGCAATATTAGATGTAGATTACAAATATGAAGATATACATATAACTGGTGTGATTGGAAAACCAGAAATCGCAAGATCTAATCGTTCAAATCAACTATTTTTTGTTAATAAAAGATATATAAAGGATAAAACACTAACAGCTGCAACAGAACAAAGCTATAAAGGACTAATCCCAATTGGGAAATTTGGTTTTGTAGTGTTAAATATTGAAATGAATCCAGCAAAAGTAGATGTAAATGTGCATCCTGCAAAATTAGAAGTTAGATTTGAAGAAGAAAATAAAATATTTCAAGCAATCTATCATGCGATAAAAGATACTTTATTAAAAGGAGAATTAGTTGTAGATTCTTCTAAAAGTGAAGAAGTAAGTACAGCAATAAATAGAAGGGCATTAAGTTTTGATGAAAGGTTAAAAAATCTAAGAGAAGCTAAGAAAGAAAGTCAACAAAGTGGAGGGTTATTTTCTTTTAGAAAACAAAATGAAAAACAGATTGAAGAATATACAGATGAAGAAAGTAAAATAAAAACAAATATATTAGAAGATGTATATAAGAGTAAAAATGAAAATTTAGAAAATAAAGAAGAAGTAGGAAGCCAAAATAAAGATATATTAAAAGAAGAATCTAAATTTAATTATGAAAAAAAACCATTAGATACAACTGATGTTTTAGAGCAATTAAGAAAGATGAAAGAAAATATAGAAAAAGAGTTACAAGAAAAAGATATTGTGCCTGAAACTTTAAAGGAGAGTAACAAAGAATATAACTTAGAAGAAGGTAAAGACGATATAGAAGAAAAAAATAAAAAAGTAGAAGATAAAGTAGAAGATAAAGTAGAAGATAAAGTAGAAGATAAAGTAGAAGATATTAAAGAATCTAATGAAGAGAATGAAGGAACTGATATAGAAAAAGATAAAGAACAAGTAACTGATGCACACAAAATAATTGAAGAAATAAAAGATGAAGAGGTTCAAAAAGAATTTACAGAGATAAAAGAAAAAATGCAAGAATTAAATAATAATCCACAAGTTGTATCAGATGACTTTAATGAAATGTATGCAAAAATGTTTGGAAGAAAACCAATTGCAGAAGAAAAAGAAGAAAATAAAAAAGTAAAAGAAGAAGCAAGAGTTAATGCAATTGATATAGTAAAAAATAATATATCAATGTTTGAAAAAACAGAGGAATTTAAGAAACCAACATATAAATTTGTTGGAATTGTGTTTAAAACATATATAATTCTGGAAATAGGAAATGAAATGTATATATTAGATCAACATGCGGCACATGAAAGAATTATGTATGAAAAAGTTAAGAAAAATTATTATAGTGATACTAATAAAGATTCTCAAATGTTGCTTTTACCAGATGTAATTACATTAACTCATAAAGAAATGGATATAGCAAAAGAAAATATGACTATGTTTGAACAAGCAGGATTTAGTTTAGAAGAGTTTGGAGAAAATACAATCAAATTAACAGGAGTACCAACTGTATGTGTTGACTTGGATACAAAAGAGCTATTTTTAGAGACATTAGATGAAATAAATACAGTTGCAAGGACAGCTAAACAAGAAAAAGAAGAAAAATTTATTGCAACAGTTGCATGTAAAGCTGCTGTAAAAGCAAATATGGCGTTAACAAAAGAAGAAGTAGAAAGCTTAATGGATAAATTATTACAACTACCAAATCCATTTACTTGTCCACATGGAAGACCAACAGTAATAAAAATGACTAAATATGATATCGAAAGAAAATTTGCAAGAAAATAAAAAGGAGAAAAAATGGCATTTATAATTATAATTTCAATAGTTATATATTTAATAAATATTGCCTGGACATGGAAAAGTTTAGGTGACTTAGCGAAAAGTAAAAAGGCAGCATTTATTGTTATTGGTTTAGTTGTTATATATATAATTACAACAATAGTATTTTTTATTTCACAAAATGGAGTTCAATACGAAAATGAGGAAAGTATAGGAACAATAAAAAATGTATTGGTAGCTATTTTTGCAGGAATAAATGGAATCATATTATTACCACAAATGGCAAAAATATTAGATAATGCAAAAGAAGGAAAAATAGAAAAAAATCAGTTAAGAAATAGAATAATATTATGGCTAGTAGTATTGCTAATATGTTTAATATTTGAATGTGGATATATGAAAGATACGCAAGAAGGAATATTGGAAATATATAAATCGTTGAAAAAATAAGGAGGAAGGAAAAAGGATGTGACCTAAAAGGGAACATACCTAAATTAGACATGAAAGATAAAGTGATAGTTATATGTGGTCCAACGGCATCTGGAAAAACAGCTTTGTCAATTGAACTTGCCAAAAAAGTAAATGGTGAGATAGTTTCAGCTGATTCCATGCAAATATATAAAGATATGAACATAGGAACAGCAAAACCAACTATTGAAGAAATGCAAGGGATAAAACATTACTTGTTAGACTTTGTATCACCAGATGAAAGATATAGTGTTGCAGATTATAAGATAGATGCAAAAAAAGCTATAAAGGAAATTGTAGAAAAAGGAAAAATACCAATAATAGTTGGTGGAACAGGTCTATATGTAGATAGTTTGATTTACGAAATAGAATATCCGAATATTGAATTTGATGAAAATTATCGTAAAGAATTAGAAGAACAAGTTAGAAAAGAAGGATTAGATAAATTATATGAACAAGCAAAATTAATTGACCCACAAGCAGTAGAAAAAATAAGTAAAAATGATACAAAAAGAATTCTTAGAATTTTAGAAATATATCATGCAACAGGAAAAACAAAAACACAGCAAGAAATAGAATCTAGAAAAAAAGAAGTAGAATATGATTATAAAGTATTTGCGCTTAATTGGAATAGAGAAACTTTATATGAAAGAATAAATAAAAGAGTAGATATAATGATAGAACAAGGGTTGATAGAGGAAGTTGAAAAAATATCTAGAAAATATAATAAGTTCCCAACAGCAATGCAAGGGTTAGGATACAAAGAAGTTGTGGAGTATTTAGAAGGATTCTTAACAAAAGAAGAAATGATAGAAAAAATAAAGAAAGAAACAAGACATTATGCAAAAAGGCAATTGACATGGTTTAGAAAAAATAAACAAACAATATGGCTTAAAGGAGAAGATAGCATACAAAAAAATATAGAAATTATATTACATGAGTTTAGTTTATGATTTTTAAAAAAGTATTTGACAAAAGAAAGGGTGAAAAATATATTGGAAAAACAAGTAAAGAAACCAGATAATAAAAATAAAAAAATAAAAGTAAAACCTGAATTGAAAAAGAAAATAATATTATACATTGTTTTAACAGCAGTGGTTCTTTATGTTGTATATACAATATATTTACTAATTAAACAACCAACAAATGTATTTACAGTAGAAGAAGGAACTTTATATCAGGAAGAAACTGATATAGGTTATGTTATAAGAAAAGAAACTGTTGTCAGAGGAAATAATTATAAAAATGGAATGGAACAAATAAAAACAGAAGGACAGAGAGCATCAAAGGATGAGAATATATTTAGATATTATAGCACGAATGAAGAAAGTTTAAAACAAAAAATAGCAGAATTAGATACTAAAATACAAGATGCGATGGCAGAAGATACAGGAATATTTACAGCTGATATGAAATCACTAGAAGATCAAATAGACGATAAATTGAAAGAAATTAATAAAATAACAGATGTAACCACATTAACAGAATATAAAAAAGAAATTGATGATTTAGTAACTAAGAAAGCTAAAATTGCAGGAGATTTGAGTCCAAAAGGATCATATTTAAATCAACTTATTGAAGAAAGAAAACAATATGAAAGTAAGTTGAATTCAGGTGCAGAATATGTAACAGCTCCAATGAGTGGAATTGTTTCATATAAAGTTGATGGACTTGAAGAAACATTAACACCTGATAATTTTGGAAGTATTAATAAAGAATTTTTAGAGAGTTTAAATTTAAAAACAGGAAAAGTAGTTGCAACAAGTGAAGAAGCAGGAAAGGTTATTGATAATTTTTGTTGTTATATAGCTACTATATCTTCTTCTGAGGAGGCAAAACAAGCCGAAGTTGGTGATGATGTTAAAATTAGGTTATCAAATAACGCAGAAATATCAGCAGAAATTAATAGTATAGCAAATGAAGAAAATGGAGAAGTATTATTAATATTAGAGGTTAATGAGCAAATAGAAGAACTTATAAATTATAGGAAAATTTCTTTTGATTTAATTTGGTGGGATGAAACAGGTTTAAAAGTTCCAAATAAAGCAATAGTAGAAGAAAATGACTTAAATTATGTTGTTAGAAATAGAGCTGGGTATTTAAGTAAGATTTTAGTAAATATTACAAGACAAGGAGATAAATATTCGATAGTTACGCCATACACAACAGAAGAACTAAAAGAATTGGGATTTTCAAGTGGAGAAATAAATACATATAAAAAGATATCTTTATATGATGAAATTATATTAAATCCGGATTTAAGTAAAGTTGAATAATATTACAAGAATATTACAAGAATATTAAGTTTAAATTACATTTGTAAAAAATATTGACAATATGGCAAAAAAAGTAGATACTTAGTATGTCAAAACAAAGGAAGTAAATTAGGAGGTTTTTTTATGTCAGGAGCATTAATGAACAAAGTATGGGATTTATTTGGAATGGACTCAGCAGAGCCAGAAGAATACGATGATGAGAACGTATATGAATATGAAGATGAGGAAGAAGAGGTAGAAGATAAAAAGCTATTTGGAAGAAAAAATAGAGAAAAAGAAAAAGTAGTATCAATGCCACAAGCACAAAGCAATGCTATAAAAATGGTTATATCTCAACCTACAACATTTGAACAATCAGATGAGATTTGTAGTTTCTTAAAAGAGAAAAAATCAGTTATAGTTAATTTAGAATACGTTAATAAAGATGTTGCTAGAAGAATAGTAGATTTTATTAGTGGTGGAGTATATGCATTAGATGGATATATTCAAAAAGTATCAAATTCTATTTTCTTAGTTGCACCATCAAATTATGAAATTACAAATGAAATGGCAAGAGAAGAAATGAAGAGTAAACTTTCTGTATCTTGGTTAAAAAATAACGGAATAAATTAGCTGCATCAATATAAGGAGGAAAGTAATGATTACACCATTAGATATTGAAAATAAGAAATTTTCTAAACAAATGATGAATGGATATAGTGTTGAAGAAGTAGATGATTTCTTAGATGAATTAACGATAGATTATACTAAAAATTATAAAGAAGTAAATGAATTAAGAAGTAAAGTAGATGAATTAAATAAAAGCTTAGAACATTATAAAGCAATAGAAGAAACACTTCAAAATACACTTGTAATGGCTCAATCAACAGCAGAAGATGTTAAAAAAGTCGCAAGACAACAAGCAGACCAAATAATAAATGAAGCAAAAGGTAATGCTCAAAAACAAGCAAATGATTTAGATAATGAAATACTTGCAAAAAAGAAAGAACTAGATGACGTAAAAAAACAATTTGATATATATAAAGCAAAAATGGAATCATTACTAATTTCACAGTTAGAATTATTAAAAGATATTAATAAAGAAGATAACTAAATATATAAGATTAACAAAAGATAAAGACTATCAAACCAGATAGTCTTATTTTGCTTGAAAAGAAAAAATAACTATGTTAAAATATGATTCGAAACAAGTTTTAGAAGATTCTCAATAGTTAATTAACGAGGAGGAGTAAAATGAGGAAAGAAACAAGATTACGGATAGGAAATATTTTGATGGTAGTGATTACTATCATTGTTTTGTATTCTTTGGTAGCGAGTTTTCAAGGAATGTTTACTGATTTCTCAGGTGAAGAAAAAGCAGAAATCAGACAGATGCTGATCAACTGTGAATATTATTGCCTTGATGAAGAGGATATGAATCTTATGTCAGACTTAGATATTCATATAGAAAGATATACTGATGGAAGCTATTTAGTATCAAAAGATGGTCATACATTACTATATGATTCAGTAGATGACACATATCCTGACCATGATTATCCTTCAATATCATATCAAATGAAATCTAATCTTAAATATCTAATTATAGTGATTTTAATATTATCAGCAGGATGGATAGGTTTTAAATTAGGCAGAGAATGTTATTATGAAGATTTTGATTATGAAGAAGACTATGATGAGGATGAAAATGAAAAAGAATTTGAGGAAGTAGAACCGGAAGAAAATAGACAATCTGAAAATCAAGAAAAATAAATACTATCAAATCTTATAAAACTTGTTTCTGTATTTGTGGCATCAGATAGATATATATTTGATGTCACAAATTATAAAAATATAAAAGATAATGTTATATAAAAAGATGTATATTACAGAACTGTTAAATATATGTTACATTTCTATTAATACTATTGACTTTATAGAAAAAAAGAATAAAATGATAATATCAAAGAAAGGTTTTAAAATGAGAATTATTGCAGGAGAAAAGCGAGGAACAAAGTTATATACGCTAGAAGGACAAAATACAAGACCTACATTAGATAGAGTAAAAGAATCATTATTTAATATAATTCAATCAAAAATAAGAAATAGTATTTTTTTAGATTTATTTGCACGGTAGTGGTGCAATTGGACTAGAAGCAATAAGTAGAGGTGCAAAAAAAGCCATTCTTTGTGATAATAATAAAGAAGCAATACAAGTAATAAAGAAGAATGTAGCAAAGACTAAATTTGAAGATAAAATAGAAATTCATCAAATGAATTTTGAGGATGTTATAAAATCTAAAATAGAGGACAAATTAGATATAATATATTTAGATCCGCCATATAAAACAAATTATGCATGTGTAGCTATAAAGTTGCTATTAGAAAAGGAAAAATTACAAACAGATAGTATAATAATAATAGAAACAGATCAAAAAGATAAAATAAAAAAAGAAATAAATAGTTTACAAATAGATATAATTGATGAAAGAAAATATGGAAGAGCAAATCTTATTTTCTTAAAAAAGAAGGTTTAGGCAAAGAAAGGGGTAAACCATGGAAATATTTACATTATTGGAAACATTAGAAGATTTATTAGAAAGAAGCAAAAATCTGCCATTTACTTCAAAAGGAATTGTAGACAAAGATGAAATGCTTGATTTAATAAAAGAAATTAGAATAAAACTCCCAGATGAATTAAAGCAAGCTAAATGGGTTAAAGAAGAAAGACAAAGAATACTTGTTGAGGCACAAAAAGAAGCAGATGGAATAGTTAAAGAAGCAGAAAACAGAATAATTGCTATGATAGATGAACATGAAATAACAAGAAAAGCATATGATCAAAAAACAGAGATTATAGAAACAGCGAATGAAATGTCAAGAGAGATTTCAAAAGGAACCAAAGAATATGCAGATAGTTTACTTGCAAATACAGAAGATGTATTAAATGAAACTTTAAATAAATTAGGAACTAATATGACAGAAGCATTAAATTTAATGCAAATTTCTTTGGAAGATACAATTAAAACAATACAAAATAGCAGAAAAGAATTGAAATAACGAAGAATCAGAAGTCAGATGTCAGAAGTCAAATAAAAGCAAGGACTTTTGATAACTGGCTTTTTATTTAATAATAAATATAAAAAGGATGGTAAAAATAATGGCAAAAAGAAAAAGAAGATATCAAAAAAGAAAAAAAACAACATCTAAAATGGATATGGCAGTTGTTATTTTAATAGTTGTAAGTATCCTTTTAGCAGTTTTGATATATACAAAATCAGGAATGATAGGTACGAAATTAAATGAAATATTAGGTGGAGTATTTGGTATAGTTCAATATATATTACCTATTGGGATTTTTGTGATTGCAATAAAAATAGCGTCAAATGGAAACGATGAATTTAAGATGAAATTAATACAATATGGAATACTAATAATTGCATTGTCAGTAGTGCTTAGCGTATTTCAAATATCATCAGGAGAATTGCAAACAAGTGGAGAATTGTCTGAGATTGTAAAAGATGCGTATTATTTAGGAACACAAAATAAAGGTGGAGGAGCAATAGGAGCAGTTGGAGCAGTGCCACTAGTTAATCTTTTGGGTGTAATAGGTGCTATTATACTTTGCATAGGAGTAGCTGCTATTTTAGTTGTATTTACATTTGGAATTAATCTGTCAGAAATGATACAAGAAATGGCAGATAAAATGGAAGAAAAACGAGAAGAAAAGCTTGAATATAGGGAACAAAGAAAAAAAGAATTAGCACAAATGAGTCAAGAAGAAAGAGAAACACCAGCACAACGAAGAAGAAGAGAAAGACAAGAGAGATTAGCTAAGAAAGAACTAGAAAATGGGCAAAATAGTCCAATGGAAAATCAAATAAAAATCAACTTTGGTGGACGAATTGTGGATGGACTAGATGAAAAACAAGGATTAAAAAAATATGATCATAGTAATGATGATTTGGAGCCTTTAACAAAAGAAAACAAAAAAGGATTATTAGCTAAAAAAGAAGAAAAAGAAGTAGTACAACCAGATGTATTGGAAAATAATTTATTTAAACAAGAAGATGAACAAAAAGAAGAAAAGAAAAGAGAAGTTTTACAGTTAGAACATGCAATGACTGTTGAAGATGAACATTATGAATATCCGCCAGTAGAACTATTAAGTAAGCCAGGAAAGAAAACATTAAAAGGTGGAGCAAAAGCATTAACTGATACAGCAACTAAACTTCAAAAAACTTTATATAGCTTTGGTGTTTCTGCAAAAGTAGAAAATGTTTCAGTAGGACCAGCGATAACTCGTTATGAACTTAAACCAGCAGAAGGAGTAAGAGTTAGTAAAATAGCTAATTTAGCAGATGATATAGCATTAAATTTAGCAGCAGAAACAATTCGTATAGAAGCTCCAATTCCAGGAAAACAAGCAGTAGGAATTGAAGTACCAAATCATGAAAAAGAAGCAGTACATTTAAGAGAAGTTTTGGATAGTAAAGAATTTAAAGATAGTAATTCAAAATTAACAATAGCTCTTGGGAAAGATGTAGCGGGTAATATTCAATTAGCAGATATTTCAAAGATGCCACATGTGTTAATTGCAGGTTCAACAGGATCAGGAAAAAGTGTATGTATAAATACAATAATTACAAGTATAGTTTATCATGCAAAGCCAAGTGAAGTTAAATTTGTAATGGTAGACCCAAAAGTAGTTGAATTGTCAGTATATAATGGAATTCCACATCTTTTAATACCTGTTGTAACAGATCCAAGAAAGGCAGCAGGAGCACTTGCTTGGGCTGTCCAAGAAATGGATAATAGATATAATTTATTTGCTGCAAAAGGTGTAAGAGATTTAAAAGGATATAACAAAGCGATAGAAAAAGAAGAAGGAACAGGAAAACTACCACAAATAGTAATAATTATAGACGAGCTTGCAGATTTAATGATGGTGGCAAAAAATGATGTAGAAGATGCAATATGTCGTTTAGCTCAAAAAGCAAGGGCTGCTGGAATGCATTTAGTAATTGCAACACAAAGACCATCAGTAGATGTAATAACAGGTCTAATTAAAGCAAATATACCATCAAGAATAGCTTTTGCTGTATCATCACAAGTAGATTCTAGAACAATATTAGATAGCATTGGTGCAGAAAAATTATTAGGAAAAGGTGATATGTTATACTTCCCAGCAGGAGCACCAAAACCTTCAAGAGTACAAGGAGCATTTGTATCTGATGATGAAGTAGAAAAAATAGTAGATTTTATAAAATCAAATGGAACAGCTACATATAGTGAAGATATATTGGAAACAATAGAAAATAGTAATAAAACGGATAAAGAAATTGCACAAGAAACAGATGATGATGAAACAGATCCATTTTTAATGGATGCGATACAAACAGTAGTAGAAACTGGACAAGCATCAACATCGTTTATACAAAGAAGATTTAAAGTTGGATATGCAAGAGCAGGAAGAATAATAGACCAAATGGAAGAAAGAGGTGTTATTTCTGGATACCAAGGAAGTAAGCCAAGAGAAGTATTGATGACATTAGAAAAGTTAAATGAGCTAAAAATGGGAAGCAGGGATTTAGGCGATGGAGCTTAAAAGCTTTGTTTGAAAGGAGAAGTAAATTGCAAAAGAAGAATGATAATTTGTTAGATAAATTTGTTAAGAAAAATTATAATAATGAATTAGAAAAAGTGCTAGAAAAAAAATATTTTGATGAAAATACTAAAAGTCTTCTTCTTAGCATGATGTATAAAATTGAGGTAGCATATAAAGACTATGAAAAAGTAAAACAAAGTGTCGAACCAAAAGAGATTTTTATCCAAAAAATAATAGATATAATTCAAACCAAATGTGATACAATAAAAGCTGTGAAATTAAATTCAGAAGAAAGCGAAATGTTAGGAAATCGAACTTTTTTAGTTGATAAAAAACAAAAAAGAATTATATGTTATCCAATTGAAAGAAAGCTATTGTATTGTATAGCAAAAATTGATAAACATGATACTATAATAAAAGACAAATATTATTTAATAAATGAAACATTATCAGAGTTAATCAATGTCGGAAGTAATATAAATATGGTAGAACCTATGAGGGATTTTAATGGGTATTCATGGACAACAATACCAAGAGAAATAGAAAGTATACCACATAATTTGATTTATCAAAATCTAAGAATGTTAGTAGGTTATCAGTTTTTGTGTGAATGGATTGAAAATAAAGAGTTTATAATAGACTATATGGAAATGTTTAAAGAAACATTAGTTAAAACATATAATGAAGAAAATGCCGAAGAAATTGTAAAACTATTAGAGGAAATATCTATATTATTAGCAATTAGATTTAATTCAAAAATAAAAGATAAAATAAAAAAAGAAAAGATTGAAATTGAGGATAAATTGTATGAAATACAAGATAATCAAAAATTTATACAAGTAAAAACAAATGAGAAAAGAAAAATAGCAGAGGAAATAAAGAACATAGACGAAACTTTAAATAATAAAGAATTATTACAAAAAGAATATGAAAAAAGAAATGAAAACTTACCATTAGAAAAGAAAATTTTTAGCAGTAGAGTTTTATCACAAATAATGTCAAAAGAAAGAGAAGAAAAAATTGACAAAATAGAGGAAATTAATAAAATATTAAGACCACAGGATTTTGTAGAATATAAAAATAGATTAGAAGAAAAAGAAAAATATTTGAAATATTTAGATATAGAAAATATAGAAAAAGAGATTGAAAAAAGTTTAATAAAATTTCAGGAAGAGTTTATAAAGTGTTTTAAAATAAAAGTAGAAAAAGTTCAAACAAAACAAGAAATAGTAAAATTAATATATGAACTTAGATATTATAATCTTTTACCATGTACGAATCAAAAAAATATTTGTCAAGTAAAAGAAATACAAAAAGAATTAGAAGAATTAAAAAACTTATTATTAAAAAAAGCATACAAAATGAAAGTTACAGAACAGTTTGCAAAAAGAGATGAAATACATTATGAATTATTAAAAAATATATTTGATATAAGGGTTATAAATTTAGAAGATTTATATATAAAGGTTATAAAGGAAAAAGAAAAATACTATATACAGCTATTTGATGAGAACATTTTTGAAGAAAAAATAGAAATACAAAATAGTGAAAATATAACGAAGAAAGAATTAGAAATTAGATTAAATAAAAAAGTTAAGATTTTTAGATAATATTTTGAGTTAAATTTGAAAATACCTATTTAAAGAAAGGATTGATGGTATGAAGATTACTTTTTTAGGTGCAACAAGGACAGTTACAGGTTCCAATTTTTTAGTAGAGGCATGTGGAAAGAAATTTTTAGTAGATTGTGGAATGTGGCAAGGAAAAGCTGAAATAGAAGAAGAAAATGCAGAAGATTTTGCATTTAATCCACAAGAAATAGATTTTATGCTATTAACACATGCGCATATTGACCATTCAGGAAGAATTCCAAAATTATATAATGAAGGTTTTAGAAACAAAATATATGCTCATAAAGCAACTTGTGATTTATGTGCTTTAATGTTACCAGATAGTGGACATATACAAGAAATGGAAAGTCAATGGAAAAATAAGAAAAGATTAAGAAAAGGCGAAAAAGAGATACCACCAATATATACAGCAGAAGATGCAGCAAAATCATTAGAAATATTTGAACCAGTGCAATATGATCAAATTATAGAAATCACACCAGATATTCATGTAAGATTTAATGATGCTGGACATATGCTAGGTTCTAGTATTATTGAATTATGGACAAATGAAGATGGAAAAGAAACTAAGACGGTATTTACAGGGGACTTAGGAAATAACGATATTCCTTTATTATCTGAGCCAACTATGATAGAAAGCACAGATTACTTAGTTATGGAGTCAACATATGGAAGTAGATTGCATATGAGAAATGATGAAAAGGCACAATTATTTTTAGATATAGTATCTGAAACATTAGATAATGGAGGAACAGTAGTAATACCATCATTTGCAGTAGGAAGAACACAAGAAATTTTGTATGAAATAAATAAATTAAAAGATGAACATAATGATGAAGAATTTAGAAGAAAATATAAAACATTAATGAAAGCAAATGTATTTGTAGATAGTCCACTTGCAATTTCAGCAACAGAAGTATTTAGAGAAAATATGAATTTATTTGATAATGAAACACAAAAAGAAATAGAAAAAGGTGATAACCCATTAGAGTTTCCAGGACTAAAATTTACACAAACAGCAGATGAATCAAAAGCATTAAATGAAGATACAAGACCAAGTATTATAATATCTGCAAGTGGAATGTGTGAAGTAGGAAGAATAAAACATCACTTAAAACATAATTTATGGAATCCAAAATCAACAATATTATTTGTTGGATATCAAGCACCAGGAACCTTAGGATATAATATAGTAAATGGAGCAAAAAAAGTAAAAATATTTGGTGAAGAAATAGCAGTAAATGCAAGAATTGAATATATTGAAGGATATTCAGGACATGCTGACCAAGAAGGTCTAATGAATTTTATATATTCATTTTTAAAAAAGCCAACACACATATTTTTAGTACATGGAGAACCTGAATCACAAGATATTTTAAAAGAAAAGATTGAAACAGATACTGGATTAGCAGTTACAGTGCCAGAATTTGGAGAAACTTATGATTTAAAAGATGTCATCACAATGGAACGCAAGATAGAAAGAAAGCTTGCGACAAATATGAGAGGAGAAATAGTCCAAAGATTAGAAAAATTAAAAGAAGAAATAAAAGATATGGACACATATGTAAGACAAGATATTGATAATAAGAATTTAAGAGATGAAGATATATTTAGAATAAATGAAAAAATAAAGAATTTAGAAAAACAAATATTAAATGTTGTTGAAGGATGAGGAGAAGAACATGAAAGAAAAGTATTTAAACGAAGCAATAATTGGAAATAAAAATATGATAGCAACTTTAACTTCAAAGGGAGAATTAGAAAGACTATATTTCCCAAATAAAGATAATAGACAATATATTAATTATTTCCATACAGGAATAAAAATAAATGAATCAGATTTAATTTATTTACATGATGATATTAACAATGTATATAAACAATATTATGATACAGATACAAATATTTTAAATACAGAAGTTACAAATACATATTTTAATTTAAAAATAGTACAAACAGATTATGTATTATTAAAAGAAAATGTTTTAGTTAAGAAGTATGTGTTTTTAAATGATAGTAAAATAGATTTGGATGTGAATTTCTATATTCATTCAGAGTTATTATCAGATCAAAATAATTTAGTAGGTTGTAAAATTATAGATGGTGGAATGATGCAATACGCACACGATTTTGTTGTATCAACATTTGCAAAAGGTCACAAAATAAGTAAACATCAAATAAATGGCAGTAGTAACACAATAAAAAGAGGAGAAATACATGACAAAGATTATATAGGAATGTCAAAAGATAGTAGTATTTGTTATGATATAGGAACGATAAAACCACAAGAAAAAAAGATACTAGAAATATGTATTGCAATTGGGGAAAATAAAAATATATCACAAGTAGAAGATGAAATAGATAGAATAAAAAGAACAGATTTTAATAAGGAATATACAAATACAAAATCATATTGGAGAAAATATGTAAAAACTCATAATGGACTAGAATTAAAAGATCCCAAAAATAGCTATGAAGAAAAAATATATGAAATATATAAAAGAAGTATATTACTATTTCCATTATTAACAAATCAAGAAACAGGAGGAATAATTGCATCACCTGAAATAGATGAAAATTTTACAAAATGTGGAAGATATGCATATTGTTGGCCAAGAGATGCAGTATTTGTAACAAAAGCATTAGATATACTAAAAATGGAGAAAGATGCAGATAGATTTTATAGAAATTTTTGTAAAAAAACACAAAGTAAAAATGGAATGTGGGAGCAACGATTTTTTACAGATGGAAAGTTAGCTCCTTGTTGGGGATATCAAGTAGATGAAACAGCTAGTGTAATATATGGAGTATATGAACATTATAAATATACAAAATCAGAGAAATTCTTAAAAGAAACTCTTCAAATGTGTGAAAAAGCAACAGATTTCTTAGAAAAATATGTTAAAGATTGGTTAGGTTTAGAAGGAATAGAAGAAAAAGATAAAGATATTGTAAAAGAAGAGATAGAAAAAGATACAAAACAAAGAATGGGAATAGAACATAAATATCATATAAGTTATGATTTATGGGAAATGCATGAAGGAATTCATTTATATTCACTTGCAAGTATATATGCAGCATTTGAAAATATGATAAATATATATAATGCATTAGGAAAAAATGTATCAGAATTTGAAAATAACAGGTTAAAAGAAGAAAAAATAGCTAAAACTAAGAAAAGATTAGAAAAATTGCAATTAGGAATCAAAGAATATATAGATAATAATTTATATGACGAAAATAGTAAATCATATTTAAGAAATACAGAAGATAAAAAAATGGATATTAGTATGATTGGACTAGTTACTCCATTTAATGTATTTAAACCAAAAGAAAAGAAAATAGTAAATACAGTAGAGAAAATAAATTTAACTTTAAGAACTTATACAGGAGGGTATCAAAGATTTGAGCAAGATCATTATATGGATGGAAATCCATGGCCAATAGCTAACCTTTGGATGACATTATATTATTTAGAAACAGGAGAAAAGAAAAAGGCAAAAGAAACATTTGATTTTGTAGTAAAAACAGCAGGAAAACATTATTTATTAGGAGAACAAATTGATAATAACACATTAAAACCATGCTGGGTAATAGGACTAGGTTGGTCACATGCAATGTTTATAATCGTGTTAGAAAAATTATATGGTAAAAGTTAATAGTTCATATTAATATAGAAATAAGGAGAAAAAGAATGAATATTGGAAAAAATGAAAAGGGATCTATTACATTGTTTATCTTAATAGTTAGTATATTTATTTTAATAGTGCTATTAATTGTAAATATAGCAATAATAAATAAGAATGCTACACAAGAAAGACAATTAGAAGAAATATCAAAAGTATATAATCAAGATGAAAGTGATTTAAAAAGTACTTATGAACAAAATGTAGAAAATCAAAATTATATTTCAAGAGAAGAATTTAATGAAACAATAAATAATCTTACTACATTAATAGGAATAGGTGGAGTTGAAGAAAGTGGAAATAATTACATTAGATTTGTCAATGGAATTCAAATCGTTTGGGGAAGTTTTGATGTAAATGGAAGTACAGCAAGTTTGAAAGCAACTACAACTGTTAATCTTCCAAAAGGTTTCGTAAATGCTGGTTATAGACTTATAGCAACTCCAAAAAGAAATGGAAGTATAGTGACTCAATTTTGGCAGGGTGATACATCAGGAAATAATAATAATCCATCTGCAACTTCTTTTCAATTTTCAATAGCAACTACTTCTGTAACTACTTATAGTATGGGATTTGATTATTTAGCAATAGGAAAATGGAAATAAATTTGATAAGATAGATACTTAAAGAAGATATCACAAAATTTGTGATGTCTTTTTATAGTATTATGTAAAAATAGTGCAAATTAAAACAACTAAAAGTATTGTATAAATAATGTTACAAAAAATATAATTACAAAAGAAGAAAAAAAGAAGAAAAAGAGGTAAAAAGAATGAAAAAAGAAAAAGGATCAGTAACATTATTTGTATTAATAGCATGTATGTTTATGATAATAATACTATTAATAGTGAATATAGGAATAATGAACAAAAATAGAAGTGAAGAAAAGAAAATAGAAGAAATAGCAAAACAGTATAATCAAAATGAGACAGATTTAGATGATGCATATAAAAAAGCAGTAGATGAAAATGAATATTTAACGAAAAGTGAAATATTAGAATTAATACAAGAAAATAGCGAATATCATTCTGGTGACAGTTGTATGCTTCATGCAACCACGGGAGGATTTGTGATGGACGAAGGAACAGCGTACGTATGTAATGTGTATTTAGATAAGAAGATTAATAAAGAAGTCAAATCTATAACTGTAAATTCTATTGCAGGAGTAGTAATAATGCAAAATGGAAAGTATTTATTAGGAAGTCTTAATAATATGGCTACTGATGGATTTTTAATTGATGAGGAAGTAAAATTAAACAAAACAGAAAATGATTTAAATGGTAATTTTTTAGAAATAATAATAAGAGTTCCAACTAAGCATAAAGATGTAGTAAATAATGATGCGATAGGAGTCGTACTATCTCGATTAAGTATAACGTTTAATTAAAAAGGTTTAACATCATTATAGTACAAATATAATAATGTTACTTTATATTTATGTAAAAAAGGTATAAGTTAAAACAAAGAAAAGTATTGTATAAATAATGTTATAAAAAATATAATTACAAAAGAAGAAAAAAGTAGAAAAAGAGGTAAAGAAGATGAAAAAAGAAAAGGGCTCAGTAACATTATTTGTACTAATAGCATGCATGTTTATGATAATAATACTATTAATAGTAAATATAGGAATAATGAACAAAAATAGAAGTGAAGAAAAGAAAATAGAAGAAATAGCAAAACAATATAATCAAAATGAGACAGATTTAAATAATGCATATGAAAAAATAGTAGATGAAAATGAATATATAACAAAAGGAGAATTAATAGAAATAATATATCCGGTAGGAAGTATATATATATCAACGAATAATCAAAATCCAGGAGAATATTTAGGAGGAAAATGGGAAAGTTATGGAGAAGGAAGAACAATAGTAGGAGCAGGAACAGGAACAGATAGCAATAATGTACAAAAAGTATTTGAAATAAATGAAACAGGAGGAGAATATGAGCATACTTTGACTGTGAATGAATTAGCAAGACACAGACATAACTTTTTAAATAATGGCAATGAATATGTAGGATTTGGATATGCATCAGCAAGTGGTGGATCAGGGCGTCTTAATTTTTTTAGTGGGTCAGATGAAGTAAGTTCATCTAATCCAAGAAATACTACAATTCAATATAATGGGGGAAATCAAGCACATAATAATATACAACCATATGTAGTAACATATATATGGAAAAGAATTAGTTAAAATAATAATTGACATTACTATAAAGTAGTAATGTTTTTTATGTAAAAAAGATATAACTAAAAATAGTTAAAACTATTGTATAAATAAAGTTACAAAAAATATAATTACAAAAGAAGAAAAAAGTAGAAAAAGAGGTAAAAAGAATGAAAAAAGAAAAAGGCTCAGTAACATTATTTGTACTAATAGCATGTATGTTTATGATAGTAATACTATTAATAGTAAATATAGGAATAACGAATAAAAATAGAAGTGAAGAAAAGAAAATAGAAGAAATAACAAAACAATATAATCAAAATGAAGTAGATTTGGATAATGTATATAAGGAGACAGAAGAAAAACAAGAATATGTGACGAAAGATGAATTAGAAGAAATACTCAATGATAAAGTAGAAGAAATAAAAGAAGATAAGGTATATAAACCGGGAGATATATTAACTATGTCAGTTCAAACATCAGGATTTGTAACGACAAGTGCTACAAATTATTATTGTACAATATACTTAGGAAAAATAATTGATAGTTCTGTACAGTCTATATCTGTTGAAGGTATAACTAATCTAGTAATAAGACAGAATGATAATTATTTATTGGGAGAGGCTTTTACAAATACTATAACAGGATTTACATTAACCGCATCATGGTTTGATAAAAGTGCTAATAATGTAATATTGAAAATTGAGGTACCAACAAAAAATTCTAAAACTGTGAATAATGATGCAGTAGGAATAGCTATGATAGGATTAAAACTAAAATTTAATTAAAAAACTTAAAAAGAGTACTTGAAAAGTATTCTTTTTTGGTATAGAATGGAATTGCCCGAGAAAAATTGGGTAATAATAAATAAAAGATGATGAAATCATCTATAAAAGGAGGAATTGTAATGTCAATTAGAATAGGGATTAACGGATTTGGAAGAATCGGAAATTTATCATTCCAAGCAGCCTTAAAAAAGGAAGGAGTAGAGATAGTTGCAGTAAATGATCCATTTATAGCAGCAGACTATATGGCATATATGATAAAATATGATACAGTACATGGTAGATTTGATGGAACAGTAGAAGAAAAAGATGGACATTTAGTAGTAGATGGAAAAGAAATAAAAGTATATAATGAAATGGACCCACATAACATTCCATGGGGAGAATTAGGAGTAGACTATGTTTTAGAATGTTCAGGAGTATTTACAACAATGGAAAAAGCACAAGCTCATATTGATGCAGGAGCTAAGAAAGTAATAATTAGTGCACCTTCAAAAGATGCTCCAATGTTTGTTATGGGAGTTAATAATGAAACATATGATCCAAGTATGAAAATAGTTTCAAATGCATCATGTACAACAAACTGCTTAGCACCACTTGCAAAAGTAATAAATGATAAATTTGGAATTAAAGAAGGATTAATGACAACAGTGCATGCAACAACAGCAACACAAAAAACAGTTGATGGAGCATCTAAAAAAGATTGGAGAGGTGGAAGAGCAGCAGCAGCAAATATTATACCATCTTCAACAGGAGCTGCAAAAGCAGTTGGAAAAGTTATTCCATCATTAAATGGAAAATTAACAGGAATGTCATTTAGAGTACCAACAGTTGATGTATCAGTAGTTGATTTAACTTGTAATCTAGAAAAACCAACAACATATGAAGAAATATGTAAAGCTATGAAAGAAGCATCAGAAGGAAGTATGAAAGGAATTGTAGAATATGTAGAAGATCCAGTTGTATCATCAGATTTTACAACAGACCCACATACATCAATATTTGATGCAACAGCAGGAATAATGTTAACAGATACATTTGTAAAATTAGTAGCTTGGTATGACAATGAATGGGGATATTCAAACAAATTAGTAGATTTAGCTTGCTATATTGCTAGTAAAGATTAAATTATAACTATTAATTAAAATAAAAATGTTTAAAAGAATACTTGAAAAAGTATTCTTTTTTGTATAAAATATATTAAGAAAAGAAGTATATGAAATACAAAGGAGGAAATAGAATGCAAAAGAAAGAAAAAGGAGTAACTTTAATTGCATTAGTTGTTACAATAATTGTTTTGATAATTTTAGCGGGAATATCAATAACTACATTAACAGGAGATAAAGGCTTAATAAATGAAGCAACAAATACTTCATCAGAGGCTCAAAGAGAAAGTATTATAGAAAAGATACAAGCAGATTTATTAAAGGAGAAGACAAAAACAGGAAACACTCCAACAAAAGATGAATTAAAAGCAATTATTGAAGAAAATGGATATAATGAAGGAACCTTAGGTGATAATAATTTTGTTACAAAAGATGGAGGATATACTATTGACTATGATGAAATTATTGGATGGGAAAACAACTTAACAGTAGAAGAATTAAAAGTAGGAGATAAAGTAAACTATATAGATAAACAGGGAAATACAATAGAATGTATAGTATTATATGACACAAATTATAATGAAACAAATGGAACAAATTATGGAGTACAGATAATAGCGTCAGACGTAGTTTGCGACGTTACATTAGGATATAATGATCCAACTGCAATAGGAAATACTAATTTTGAAAAGGCGAAATATTCATATGATAATGTTATATCAATACTTAATAAAAAGGCCATAGAGTATTTGAATGCTGAATATGCAAGAGATGCGAGATGTGTTGGAACGGTACCAAATAATAAAAATGAAGGAAAATATAATATAGATTACAATCAAATGAATAAAGTTGGATCAGGGATAACAAATATTGGAAAAACATATTGGCTAGCTTATAATAATAGTGATGGAGCAGCTGGTACAATATATTATATGGTGTATTTTGTTAGTAATTCTGGACAAAGAACTAGTAACTGGATTTATAATACAAATTCACTTGCTGGTAGCAATAGTGTTGGAGAAAGTTATACAAATGGTTTCAGACCAGTGTTTACTTTAAATTCTGATATTAATATAATAAATGGAGATGGTGTTAATACACCATATACACTAGAAAATAAAAATTAGTTTGAAGTATATATAAAATTCAAAAGAACACTTGAAAAGTGTTCTTTTTTAATATAAAATGGTATTGCTAGAAAAAATATGCAAATAATATAAATATAAAATATATTAGGAGGAATGAAAAATGAATAAGAAAACAGTAAAGGACATTGATTTAAAAGAAAAGAAGGTATTGGTACGTTGTGATTTTAATGTTCCAATGGATGAAAATCGAAATATAACTGATAATACAAGAATAGTTGCAGCATTACCAACTATAAAATATTTATTAGAGCAAAATTGCGCAATCATACTATGTTCACATTTAGGAAGACCAAAAGGAGAATTTAAACCAGAATTTTCATTAAAACCAGTATCAAAAGAATTATCAAGATTATTAGATAAAGAAGTAATAATGGCAGAAGATGTAATTGGAGAAGATGCAAAAACAAAAGCAGCAAATTTACAAAATGGACAAATAATGTTATTAGAGAATGTAAGATTTCATAAAGAAGAAACAGAAAATGATCCGGAATTTGCGAAAGAATTAGCAAGTATGGCAGAGGTATATGTAAGTGATGCATTTGGAGCAGTTCATAGAGCTCATGCATCAACAGCAGGTGTTTCTGCATATTTACCAGCAGTAGCAGGATTTTTAATTGAAAAAGAATTAAAATTCTTAGGAAAAGCAGTATCAAATCCAGAAAGACCATTTGTTGCAATTTTAGGAGGAGCAAAAGTTTCTGATAAAATAGGAGTTATAGATAGTTTACTTGAAAAAGTAGATGTATTAATGATTGGTGGAGGTATGGCATATACTTTCTTTAAGTCAATGGGATATGAAGTAGGAAAATCAATTTGCGAATTAGATAAATTAGATTTAGCAAAACAGGCAATGGAAAAAGCAAAACAAAAAGGTGTAAAATTAATGCTTCCAGTTGATACAAAAGTAGGAAAAGAATTTAAAGAAGATACAGAAAGTAAAACAGTAAAATACACAGAAATTCCAGCTGATTGGGAAGGCTTTGACATAGGAGAAGAAACAATAAAAATGTTTTCAGATGAACTTAGAAAAGCCAAAACAGTTGTATGGAATGGACCATTAGGATTATTTGAATTTCCACAATTTGCAGTTGGAACAAATTCGATTGCAAAAGTGCTAGCTGAAATAGATGCAACAACAATAATTGGTGGAGGAGATTCAGCAGCAGCAGTTAAAAAAGCAGAATTAGAAGATAACATGACACATATTTCAACTGGTGGAGGAGCATCACTAGAATTCTTAGAAGGAAAAAAACTACCAGGAATAGAATGTTTATTAGATAAATAAAAAGGATGTTAAGAATGGATGAATTTAAAGAAAAATGGCAATTTTATAAAATATATAGGAAAAATTCAGGAGGAAAAAAAGTATTTAAAAATAGAATTTCGCCAAATATTGAGTTAAATCAGAGCGATTATTTAGGAGGAGTTTCATGCTTTATATTAGATAAAAATGGGAATGTACTAATAGAAAAGAGAGGAAACACAAAAATTACAGCAGGAGAAATAGATTTGTGTTCAGGGCATATAGATAATAATGAAACTCCAACTCAAGCTATGGTTAGAGAATATGTAGAAGAGTTGCATAAAGGAGACAGCAAGGAGCAGGAAGATGCAAGAAATGAAGCAATTTTTAATTTGAGAAAATTAGATGAATTAGATTTAATTTTTAAAAATGGTGGAAATGAAAGAAAATTTTTTATACAGTTTTATGTAATGAAAACAAAATTAGAAGAGTTAAGTACTCAAAAAGAGGAAGTATCAGATATAGAATGGATTCCAATGGAAGAAGTATTTGATTTAATAAGGCAAAATAAAACAAAATTTCCATATGATAAAAGATATGAAAAAATATTTGAAAAAGTAAAAGAACATTATAAGGAAAAGGATAAAGAAGTTGAACAAAGATAATAGCAATATATAAAGTAATGGGTGAGAAAGATGATAATAACTTTGTCAGGTATAACAGGAGTAGGTAAATCTTATTTTAAAAAACAGATTCAAGAAAAGCTAGGAATTCCTATACAGACAATTATAACAACAAGAGAAAAGAGAAATGGAGAAATAGATGGAGTAGATAAGAAGTTTGTAACAGATAAAGAATTTGAAGAATTAAAAAGAAAAAAGGAAATCATAGTTACTTTTGAAATGTTAGGATACAAATATGGATATCCAACTAAGGAAATGAAATCAGATGGAAATAGTGTGGTGGAGTTGCATTATCCAATAATATATCAATTGAAAAAAGAAGTTAAAAATACATTTTCTATATATATAATTCCAAAAGATATAGAAATTGCAAAACAAAAGTTAAAAGAAAGAAGACTACCTAAAAAGATTGAAAAAGATCGATTAATTGAAATAGAAGAACATACAAAAAATTTTAAAACCAATAATGATTTAAGAAAGCAATTTGATTATATTTTTTATAACGACTATACGGAAAAATCAGTAGATGAATTAATTAATGTAATAAAAAATATATGTGCTAAACAAGATAAAATATTATATTAAATTAGGAGAATTAATGGAAAAATTAGATATTGTAGATGAAAAAAATAATTTAACTGGAAAAACAGAAACAAGAAAACTAGTACATGAAAAAGGTTTATGGCATAGACATGTAGGTGCCTGGATAATGAATAAGAATGGTGAACTTTTATTTCAAAAAAGAGTAGCAACAAAACCAATAAATGCAAATAAGTGGGCAAGAACAGGTGGGCATGTAGATGCAGGAGAAGAAACACTACATGCAGTACAAAGAGAAACAAAAGAGGAAATTGGAGTTAAAATACCAGCAGAAAATTGGGAATTAATATCAATTGAAAAATATATCAAAGAAAACGATAATAACCATCATTTCACATATAACTACTTTACAGTAGTAGATTACGAACTAGAAGATTATACAATACAAAAAGAAGAACTAAGTGATCTAAAATATATGTCACTTGAAGAAATGAAAATATTGAAAGAAAAACAAGATGCAAATTATACTTTTACAAATTGGGATAATTTTTATGAGATGCTAGAAATTTTAAATGAAAAAAGAAATAAAATAATAAAAAATAAATAGGAATTAGTAAGGTGTGTTTTTTATGAATCTTAATTATTAGAGATTTGAAATTTCATTCCTTAATCCTTGAAAGGAGAATTTTATGAGAAAAAAAGTAATTGCAGGTAACTGGAAGATGAATATGCTTCCAAATGAAACAATACAATTTATAGAGGAATTAGCACCATTAGTAAAAGATACAGATAATGAAGTTATTTTATGTGTGCCATATACAGATTTGTTTTATGCTCTACTTACAGCACAAAATACAAATATTAAAATAGGTGCACAAAATATGCATTTTGCAGAAAATGGAGCATATACAGGAGAAGTTTCTGGAAAAATGTTAAAATCGATTAATGTAGAATATGTAATAATAGGACACTCAGAAAGAAGACAATACTTTAATGAGACAGATGAAACTGTTAATAAAAAATTAAAAGCAGTATTTGAAAATGGATTAAAGCCAATTGTTTGTGTTGGGGAAACATTAGAACAAAGAGAAGAAGGAAAAGTAGAGGAAGTAATAACAAATCAAACCAAATTGGCATTAGATGGATTGACAAATGAGCAAATTGAAAATACAATAATAGCATATGAACCAATATGGGCAATCGGAACAGGAAAAACTGCAACAAAAGAAGATGCAAATGATGCTATAAAAGCGATAAGAAATAAAATTGCTCAAATCTATGGACAAAATGTTGCCGATAGAGTTATAATACAGTATGGCGGAAGTGTTAAGAGCTCAAATGCCAAAGAACTATTTTCTATGTCTGATATAGATGGTGCACTTGTTGGAGGTGCAAGTTTAAAATCAGATGAATTTAGTAAAATAGTAAATTACAATAAATAAAAGAAAAGGATGGTAATAATGAAAGATAAGTTAACAATGCTAATGATATTAGACGGTTTTGGTGATAATCAAAATAAAGATGGAAATGCCATAAAATTAGCTAAAACCCCTAATATTGATAAACTAATGAAAAAATATCCAAATACAGATATATATACAAGTGGCTTAGCAGTAGGATTGCCAGAAGGACAAATGGGAAATTCAGAAGTAGGTCATACAAATATAGGAGCAGGAAGAATTGTTTATCAAGAGTTAACAAGAATTACAAAATCAATTGAAGATGGAGACTTTTTTACAAATCCAGAGTTTATAGCTGCAATTGAAAATTGTAAAAAATATAATTCAAAGTTGCATATTTTAGGCTTATTATCAGATGGTGGAGTTCATAGTCATAATCGTCATTTATATGGACTATTAGAAATGGCTAAAAGAAGAGATTTTGAAGATGTTTATGTACACTGTTTCTTAGATGGAAGAGATACGCCACCAGCATCAGCAGAAGGATATATTATGAAACTACAAGAAAAAATGACAGAAAAAGAAGTAGGAAAAATTGCGAGTATTTCAGGAAGATTCTATAGCATGGATAGAGACAAAAGATGGCAAAGAATTCAAAAATGCTATGATGCAATGGTAAACGGAGAAGGAAATAAAGCCGGAAGTACAGTAAAAGCAATAGAAGACTCATATCAAAAAGAAGTATTTGATGAATTTGTTGAACCAACAGTAATTTGTAATGGAGAAGAACCAGTTGCGACAATTGGTAAACATGATAGTGTAATATTCTTTAATTTTAGACCAGATAGAGCAAGAGAGATAACAAGAACGCTAGTAGATCCAGAATTTAATGAATTTGAAACTAAAAAAGATTTAGATTTATATTATGTATGTTTTACGAATTATGATGAAACAATGCCAAATGTTCATATAGCTTTTAAAAAAGAACCATTACACAATACATTTGGAGAATATATAAGTAAATTAGGATACACACAACTTAGAATAGCTGAGACTGAAAAATATGCTCATGTAACATTTTTCTTTAATGGAGGAGAAGAAAAGCAATATCCAGGAGAAGATAGAATATTAGTACCATCTCCAAAAGTAGAAACGTATGATATGAAACCAGAAATGAGTGCATATGAAGTTACAGATAAGGTAATAGATGCTATAAAATCTGATAAATATGATAGTATAATATTAAATTATGCAAATACAGATATGGTAGGACATACTGGAAGTTTAGAAGCTGCAATAAAGGCAGTAGAAGCGGTAGATGAATGTGTAGGAAGAGTAGTAAGTTTAGTAGAAGAAAAACGAGGAAATTTAATAATAACAGCAGATCATGGTAATGCAGAACAAATGATAGATTATAAAACAGGAGAACCACATACAGCACATACTACAAATCCAGTTCCAATAATATTAGTAACACCAGATAAAGATTTAAAATTAAAATCAGGTGGAAAACTAGCAGATTTAGCGCCAACAATGCTTGATTTAATGAATTTAGAAAAACCAGAAGAAATGACTGGGGAAAGTTTATTAGATAAGGAATAAAAGGGATATGTTAAATCATACGAAAAAGATAAAAGAAATATATGAAGATATACAAAGAAAATTATTTTATATGATTCCAGAAAAATGGGAAGATTTATATTTATATAGTTCCATATTAGACAAACCAGACAATGAAGGTAAAACAGGAGAATTATTTTTCTATTATATCCCAAAAGGAATATTAAAGAAAAAACCTGTAAATGTATATGAAATACCATCTAAATTTAATTTAGATGAAAATCAATATGTTGAGTTAGTACGTATTTTATATAATAAAATAAAGGAATTAAGAGAAGAATTTAGAAGGTCAGAAAGAGAAGAATTATGGAGCAATATAACAATAATAATACATGGAATTCAATTTAAAGTAGAGTATGACTATACTAATTTGAATAGTAGTAGTTTTAATAGTTATGAACGACATGTAATATGGAGATATGAAAACTTGAAAATAGGTCCAGATCAGGTAAATAAAGAAGATAAGGAAATATTAAAAAGATATCTATTAGGACCAAAAGTATTAACAAGAAAAGAACATTATGAATCTGGAATATATATACAAGATATAGAAAATAGAATTGGATATAGTAAAGACGATTATGAAGACATAGAAACAACCCAAAATGTTGAATATGTTTCAACAAAAGACCATAAGAAAAATAAAAATCAAATATTGGAAAAAGGGGATTAAGGAATGCCTATTTATCCTAGTATAGGATGAATAAACAATCTTAATAATATGTTATTAAATTTGGAATTAAAAAAGGAACAAATAAATATATTCTTATAAAAATTATTAGTTTCTTTTTAAAACCTAAAAATATACAATAAAACGAAATATTGAAAGGAGCAAAAAAAGATGATTTATTCAAAAGAATTAGAAGAAATGTGTACAGTTGCAAAAGGGGTTAATCATGGACCAGCACCAATTCCAGAAGAAGGAAAATGGGTAAAAGCAAAAGAAATAAAAGATATATCAGGATTAACACATGGTATTGGATGGTGTGCACCACAACAAGGAGCATGTAAATTAACTTTAAATGTAAAAGATGGAGTTATTCAAGAAGCATTAATTGAAACAATAGGATGTTCAGGAATGACACATTCAGCTGCCATGGCAGGAGAAATATTAACAGGAAAAACAATATTAGAAGCATTAAATACAGACTTAGTATGTGATGCTATAAATACAGCAATGAGAGAATTATTCTTACAAATAGTATATGGAAGAACACAAACAGCTTTCTCAGAAGGAGGTCTTCCAGTAGGAGCAGGACTTGAAGATTTAGGTAAAGGACATACTTCACAAGTTGGAACAATTTATTCAAGCACATTAAAAGGACCAAGATATTTACAATTAACAGAAGGATATATAGTAGAGCTTGGATTAGATAAAGATGATCAAATAATCGGATATAAATATGTTCATATGGGAAAAATGATGGATAACATAAAAAAAGGAATGGATCCAATGGAAGCTATTGAAAAAGCTTCTGGTACATATGGAAGATTTGATGAGGCGGTTAAGAAAATAGATCCTAGAAAGGAATAGTATTATGATTAATGATTTAGTTAAAAGAGCTCATGATATTAGTGTAAAACACGGTTTCTGGGAAAAAGATAGAGATTTTGGTGAAGTAATTGCATTAATGCATTGTGAGTTATCAGAAGCTTTTGAAGAATACAGAAATGGAAAAGAAATTAATGAAACATACTATGAAGAAGGGAAAAAGCCTTGTGGAATACCATCAGAATTAGCAGATGTTGTAATCAGAATATTTGATTTTTGTGGTGGAAATGATATTGATTTAGAAAAAATTATTTTAGAGAAGATGAAATATAACGAAACAAGACCATATAAAAATGGTGGAAAGAAATGTTAATTAAGGAGGAATAATAAATGGCAGTAACATTTGAAAGTTATGAAAGAAGAATAGACCAAATAAAACCAGTAATGGAAAAATACGGAATAAAAGATTTTGAAGATGCATTAAAAATATGTACAGACAAAGGATTTAATCCATATGAAATAGTAAAAGGAGTACAACCAATTTGTTTTGAAAATGCAGCATGGGCATATACACTAGGAGCTGCAATAGCAATAAAAAAAGGATGTACAAAAGCTCATGAGGCAGCAAAAGCAATAGGAGAGGGATTACAAGCATTCTGTATTCCAGGTTCAGTTGCAGATGATAGAAAAGTAGGACTTGGACATGGAAATTTAGCTTCAATGTTATTATCAGAAGATACAAAATGTTTTGCATTTTTAGCTGGACATGAAAGTTTTGCAGCAGCAGAAGGAGCAATTGGAATTGCAAAATCAGCAAATAAAGTAAGAAAAGAACCATTAAGAGTTATCTTAAATGGACTTGGAAAAGATGCTGCACAAGTAATTTCAAGAATTAATGGATTTACATATGTAAAAACAGATTTTGATTACTTTACAGGAAAAGTAAAAGTAGTAGAAGAAATAGCATATTCAGACGGAGAAAGAGCAAAAGTTAGATGTTATGGAGCAAATGATGTTAGAGAAGGTGTAGCAATAATGTGGATGGAAGATGTTGATGTATCAATTACAGGTAATTCAACAAATCCAACAAGATTCCAACATCCAGTTGCAGGAACATATAAAAAGGAAAGATTAGCAGAAGGTAAAAAATATTTCTCAGTTGCATCAGGTGGAGGAACAGGAAGAACATTACACCCAGATAATATGGCAGCAGGACCAGCTTCATATGGTATGACAGATACTATGGGAAGAATGCATTCAGATGCACAATTTGCAGGTTCTTCATCAGTACCAGCACATGTTGAAATGATGGGATTAATCGGAATGGGTAATAACCCAATGGTTGGAGCATCAGTTGCAGTAGCAGTTGCGGTAGAAGAAGCAATGAAATAATTTAATATAATAAAGATGGAATTATAGACTAAATGAATTTCTAATTCCATCTTTTTGCATTTATATAAGTAGCAAAGGAGAAATATAAATATGAGCAAAAAAGTAAGGATATTAGTATCAGCAATAATAATAGTACTAATTGCAATAATATCTGTGTTTGCGTATATTAATCAAACTGACAAAAATAACATTAACGCAGAGCAAATGCCAAATAAAAGAAGTGATAAAAATATAAATCAGTGTTATTATAAATCGTTTGATCCGATATATAATGGAGATTATAACTATTTTGGTGAAGTAATATCCAAAATGGAAAATCAAGATTTAATATATAATATAAAAATAGATAACTTTGAAGAATATAAAAATTATAAAGAAAAATGGCCTGAAATGATAGAGATTTCACAACAAGAATTTGAAAAATATTATTGTGTAATCACAGCAATTGAAAATACTAGTATGCAAGGCCTAGTAGTAGATAATATAGAATTTGAAAATGAGAAGCTATATATAAGTTTAATAAAAGAAGATGATGAAAATACATATAATTGTATTTCATATATGATACCAAGAAAATTTGAAACTGATAAAATTATTACTGTAAGAAACATAAACGAAAGTGAAAAAGAATATATTGAGGGAATGAAAATAGCTTTATCAAATGTAAAACAAAATAACAGTGATGATAATTCAATTGATTATCTTACACAAGGAAAGATAGATTTAAATGGTGAAACTCAAAATAGTAATAATTATTGGCAAGATGAACTTTACTTTAATTATAAGATTACAAAAGATATGGAAGAACCAAAATGGAGCAAATTTATTAAACTTAATAATAACGGTATGTATTATTTAAAAGTAGATAAATTTAGTGAATATATAAAATTAAAAGATAAATATAATTTTAGAGATTTAAACTATACTGATTTCAAATATATGACTCCATATCTTATTATTGATAGAATAATTGGTGCAACATTAAATATAAGTGGCAAATATGATGGAAATAATTATATAAACCAAGAAATAGTACCAAGAACGTATGTAGTAAAGAATTCAGATATAATAGATGCTATGTCTACTGATAATAAATATGATGTAATATTAATACTAATTCCTAATAATAGTCAATATGAAAATCAGTTTATTACATATGAAAATCCAATTACTATTTCAAAAGAACGAGCAATAGAAATAGCAAAAGAAAAAATTAAAACAATGGAAAGTATAAATGGAAAAAAAGATTTTGAAAGTTATGGAAGTATAAAATTAGAAAATGTATATAAAAATGATTTTCCAAGTAGTGACAATATTTATGAACCAAATGAATATAAAGAAAGAAAATATACATGTTGGAAATTTTCTTCATATTCTATTTCAGATCCATTAGCTATGTGCGAAATATATATAGATGCTGAAAACGGTGAATTTATTGGTGGAAAAATGTCAGGAGACTAAAAGAAAAGATATAAGTGGAGTTTAAATCATTTATATCTTTTTTTATAACTTTTAAATAAGTTGATTGTATAATAAGTAAGAATAAATTAAGGGGAGAACTATGGAAGAAGATAAAAAATTATACAAAGAATTTTTAAAAGGAAATGAAGATGCTTTTACTAAGATAGTTGAGAAATATAAGAATAATGTGGTTTATTTTATATCAAGATATGTAAAAAATTTAGAAATTGCAGAAGATATATTTCAAGATGCAATATTATACATACTGGAAAATAAGGAGAAATATGATTTTAAGTATTCTTTTAAAACATATTTATACACGATAGCAAAATCAAGAGCATTAAATTATTTAAAGAAAAATGAAAGAATAGTTCAATTAGAAGATTCATATAAAGATGAGAAACTAATAGAAGATATTGTATTTTCAAATGAAAGAGAGGAAAAAGTAAAAAAAATAATAAGTAAACTTCCAAGAGATTATCAATTAGTAATATATTTGACTAAAATAGAAGAATTATCATATAAAGAAACAGCTCAAATAATGGATAAAACACCTGCACAAATAAAAACATTGGCCCATAATAGTAAAAAGAAATTAAAGGAATTACTTGTAAAAGAAAAAGTAATTGAAATTAAAAAAAATAAAATAATTAGATTATTATTAATACTTTTAGTTATTGGAATACTAACTTCTGGAATTGTATATGCAGGAGTTACTATATATAAAAAATATATATGAAAAGAACCAGAAAAATTTAACTATACAGAAGAAAAAGAAGTTACAGAGAAAGATAAAAGACAAGCATTAACAGAAGAACAAGCAATAAAAAGAGCAAAAGAGATTATAAAAAAATTGGGATATAATGAAATAGCAATAAAAAAGGCTGAGTTAATAAAATATCCAGATGACAAAGAAATGGAATGGATGATTCAGACAAATAAACAAATATCAATAAATATTAATGCATGTACTGGTAAATTAACGTCTTTTTCAGATTGTAGTGTAGATGATACAAAAATTCAAAGCACAATGAATAAAGAAGATGTGAAAAAAGTTATAGAAGAAATGTATAAAAGTCTAGGATATACTGATGAATATATGCTAGTATATCTTAATAAAGTAGCTATTACAGATAATACAAATTTGTGGCAAGGAGATTTTTGTAGGATATATGATGGTATAGTTAATGAATATGAGTGTATTAGATTAACAATTATTCCAGAAATTAAACACATGTGGGGATTAAATATATTTGATTATGAAACCCAAAATAATCCTGTTGAGATAACAGAAAAACAAGCAATACAAATAGTAAAAGATAAAGCAAAAAGTTTTGGAAAAGATGAAAATAATATAAAAGATATAACAGTAGAATTGAAATTTGAAAAAATGAATGCATTTATATATTCAAGGGAAATATATGAGGAAAGTATTAATGAAATAAGAGAAAATGAAACAGTAGATACAACTATACAATCTACTGATGATATATATGGATATAGAACGGATAATTTAGTAAGAAAAGTTTGGAGGGTAGAGATAGAATATATTAATGACTTATATAAAGAAAAAGATGCATATTTTGTAGATTGTACGACAGGAGAAATAATTGGAGGAGATTCTATAAGGTAAAAAATAGAGATTATAAGATTGACTCCTAAGTTTCTATAAAAAACAAATAAAAATTACTAAAAATTTTAAAAAATTGTAATAAAATGAATAAAAATCTCTCTTATAAAATAGAAGGAGGTAAAGTTATGCAGGATATAGAAAAAGTATATAGAGAATATTCAAGTACAGTATACAAATACCTATTCTGCTTAACAGGTAAAGAAGAAGTATCAGAAGATTTAACACAAGAAACTTTTGCAATAGCTATAAAGCAAATCAATAAATTTAGAGGGGACTGTAAAATATCTGTATGGCTTTGTCAAATAGCAAAACATTTGTGGTATAAAGAATTAAAAAAACATAAAAAGAATAAAAACATATCTATAAATGATTTAAATGAAGAAATAAGAATATCAGAAACAACAGAAGATATAATTTGCAAAAGAGAAGAAAAACTAAAATTATTTAAAGATATGCAAAAGTTAGATGAACAGTCAAGAGAAGTAATGTATTTAAGAATGGTAGGAAATTTAAATTTTATTGAAATAGCTGAAATATTAGGAAAGACACCTAATTGGGCAAGAGTTACATTTTATCGTGCTAAGCAAAAAATAAGGGAGGTAGATAAAAATGGAAAGAAAAACTGAGTGTGAAATAGTACAAGATTTATTAATTGGATATGTAGATGGAGTATTGAATACAGAGTCAAAAAAATTAGTAGAAAAACATTTAGTAGAGTGTGAAAAATGTAGGAAAAGACTAGAAGATATAAAAAAAGATGTACAAGAAAATGAAGATAATCAAAAAAAAGAAATTGATTATTTAAAAAAAATAAGAAGAAAATCAAGAATAAAAGCAATTCTAATGGCATTAGGTATTATATTATTTATATTTATAGGGATTTATTTATATCAATTTGTTATAGTAAATAATATAGCAAATAAAGCACAAAATAGTTTAAGTTCAAATAATTTTTATAAAGAAACAACAGATATTTTAGGAAGTGGAAAGACGGCTGTTAATAAAACATATTATAAAGATGGAAAATATAAATCTGTTTGGGAAGTATATACTGAGGAAGGAATAGAAACAAGTTTAACTACATATGCAATAGTAAATTCAGATGAAAGTATAAGAATTCAAGAAGGAAATAAAAGAATAACAGTAGAAAAAGGTGAATTTACTAAAATGACTAATAAAGAAGAAAATTTAAAAGGGGTAAATTTGCCATTTGATATAAATAGTCTTATAGCAAAATTAGGAGCGGCTTTTGTAATGTCAGTAAATACAGATACATATCAAATAGGGAAAGAATATTATGTATTTAATAATAGATTTGAAAGAACTAAAAATTGGGAGATGTGGATAGATAAAGAAACAGGACTTCCATTAAAAATAATAAATAAAGAAGGAAGGAAAAGTTTTTATGTAGGAACACAAGTTGTAAAAGAAGTAAATGATAATATACAGGAATTTAAATATGAATTTGGAATAGTAACAGATGAAGATGTAGCTGTTCCAGACATAAATAGTTTAAGTGAATATTCAATAGAATATATTAATGATGAGGAAAGTATAATCAAACAATATATATAAGTATAGTAGAAAAAATAAAAAGAAATATGATATAATCACCTTGTAAATATTTTATGAGGTGATTTGTTTTGAATAATATAAAAGAAATGAAGATAGAAGATATAAAAGACATATTTAAAGAAAGAAAAAGAGATACGCACAAAGGTGATTATGGATATGTAGGAATAATGGGTGGATGTATGGAATATTCAGGAGCAATTAAACTTGCAAACATGAGTGCATCAAGTATAAGAAGTGGATGTCGGAGTTATAAGATTAATAGTACCTAAAAGTATAGAGTTATCTATTGCACCATATTTGTTAGAACAAACGATGTATCCTGTTTCATGTGATGACGAAAATAGAATGATATTTAATAAAGAAGAAATAGATAGATCATTAGAAAAAATAAAAGCGCTTGCAATTGGCATGGGATGGGGAAGTGGAAAAGATAATGAAAAAATCTTAACATATATATTAGAAAACAAAGATATACCATGTATTATCGATGCAGATGGATTAAATACCTTGGCAAAAACGAATTTGAATATTTTGAAAAAGTCAAAGAACAAAATTATTTTAACACCACATTTAAAAGAATTTGAAAGAATTAGTAAAAATCCTATTGAAAAGATAAAAGAAAATCCAATAGAGTTAGCAGTAGATTTTGCTAAAAAGCATAATGTAATCATATTACTAAAAGGAAGTACAACAATTGTTACTAATGGAGATGAAACATTTTTAGTGAAAAGAGGGTGTGCAGGTATGGCAACAGCAGGAAGCGGAGATGTTTTATCTGGAATTTTGATTGGAATGTTAGGATATAATGAAGCAAATGTGAAGACAGTTGCAGCAGGAGCAATTTTAGCAGGGATTGCAGGAGAACTAGCTGAGAAAAAATATACAGATATTAGTATGAAGGCATCAGATACAATTCAAATGATACCAGAAGCAATAAAGAAAATAAGAAATTAAAGAAATTTTATAAAATGTATTGACAAAAAAAAGAAAAACATTTATAATCTATAATTGTCAGGAAGAGATATTGCAGGTGTAGTTCAATGGTAGAACCTCAGCCTTCCAAGCTGATGACGTGGGTTCGATTCCCACTACCT